>CAMJRV010000195.1 GCA_946408315.1 uncultured Bacillota bacterium
GCAATATGCCCAAGCTGCTTATCGTAACGAATCTGCACCTTTGCGGTAGCAGAGATCAACGATTCCGGATTGAGTTCGATATATGGCTCTAAATCTTCCTTTTTCAATGTTGCGATATCTGCCTGGCTCCCTGAAGCGGTCACCGTGATCTGCGGCGTCGTAACCGTAATGCCGGTGCCCTCGTCAATTCCTTCCATTTTTATTTCACTGGCTGTATAGACGAACTGCTTCGTCGCCACCGGTTTGATCGTAATTCCCACCGACATATTTTCATATCCGTATGCAAATTCAACCCCTGCCGGAAGTGCAATCTTAAGAGGCAGCTTCGACGTGTTGGAAACGGAACTGATATCCAGCGGTTCTGCCGTCAGCTCGGTAATTCCGGCCAGGGCATCTCTTGTACCTTTTATCTTCACAGTATCGGGAATATCCAGGTTGGTCACTTCGTAGATCGGCGCCACCTCTCCTGTGAGATCGACAGTCAGAGGCACCGCTTTCACCTGAGAAAGCCGGGCGCTGACGTCTACATATGAGGATGACATCCTTACGTTTTGAACCACATCGCCGGAACGGTTCACCGCCACCGCCTTTGCCTGGACCGTATTTCCTTCGGCAGTAAGTCCGGCGGTGTTCACTTCCGCCCTGATATAGGACACGGCTCCGACCTCCGATTTGGCTCCGGAAACCAGGATTTCCTCCGGCTGTGTCGTAACCTGCCCTGCCTCGATATTTTCTTCAAAGGGACCGACAAAGACTACCTTGATCGGCTTTGGCACTTCCACCAGCTCTTCGATCACCACGTTGATCTTGATCGGGTCGTAGCTTATGAGATTGACCCCGTCCGGAACTTTTACCATGACCGGGATATAATTTTTTCCCATGCTGTAGCCGAACAGATCCGCCTGCACGATGATATCCCTGGAGGAAAGCTTCGATAGATCGGCTTTCTTCGCCTCGACTTTTACATCCACCGTATAGTTTGCTTCGCCGGAAAGGGCAAGCCCCCGGGCGGCAAGGCTTTCTTCGTTGAGCAGTTGTACCGGAACGTCCGAAAAAGGCTGGGGCTTCATCGGGTTGGTCACTTCTATGACGTACACCCACATGACGATGGCGATAATGACAGATAAGATTTTCAAAAAGGTATTACTGTTCAACATCCTTGCGCCTCCTGATCTTATCCAAAAATGGGACCTTGACCTTTTCCGCAGGAATCTGGCTCAGATAGATATTGAGCAGAGTTTTTTCCACCGTCTTGATATCGAGAAATCTGGACAGCTTTCCGTCCACTGCGATGGAAATAATTCCGGTTTCCTCCGAAACGATGATGGCGATGGAGTCGGAGTTTTCTGTGATCCCGATTCCGGCCCTGTGCCTCGTTCCGAGGTCCTTGCTCAGCGTCTTGCTCTGGGTCAGCGGCAGCACGCAGCCCGCCGCGTAGATCCGGTCGCCTCTGACGATGGTCGCTCCGTCATGAAGGGGAGCCCCCTCGTAAAAAATATTCCCCAGCAGCTCCGTGGAAATTTCTGCGTTGATCCTCGTCCCCGTTTCGGCGATATCCTCCAGGACCGTTTCCCGCTCCATAATGATCAGCGCGCCGACTTTATTAGACGAAAAATAATCCACTGCTTTGATAATCGCAGCGGTGATCACCTTTACCCGTTCCTTATCCATTTGTGCAAACTGAGGGGTGATGAATTTGCTGCGTCCCACATATTCCAGCGCGCGTCTCAGCTCAGGCTGGAATACGATTACCAGGGCGATGACGCCCAGCTGCAGCGTATTTCTGAGAATCCAGTTTAGTGTGTAGAAATTGAACTTATCCGATAGAACAGTGACCAGAACTAAAACCAGCAGCCCCTTTACGAGCTGCAGCGCCCTTGTCTCCCTTATAAAACCCAATACTTTATAGATTACAAATGCAACGATTGCAACATCAATGACATCCGTAATCCCTACGCCGGAAATAATGTTGTTGAATATTTCTGACATACATCTCTTCTCCCTGAAATCTTACTTACTTTATTGTATCGAAAAAAACGCTAAACTTCAATAGATTTTCCGGCGAAATATTCTTGTAATATAAGCATGAAATAGGGTAGCGTAAGGAGTAATTAGGCCCGCTACATCCTCGTTTTCAATGTTCATTATTTCACTTTGTGTTCTTCAGGTGACTTTTCCGTGGTGACAAGGGCAACGCCTATACAGTTGATGATAAGGCTGGCAAAAACGAAACCGGAATACAGTGAGTCGCCCAGTATTATTGCGGAGCTAAATACTCCCAGCACCGGCGACAAAAGCGAAAAGATCATTACCTTGCTCAAGGGATTGTACTTATAAAGCTGATTTGAAAAAATGAGCGCAGTGCCGCTGGTCAATATGAGTACGACCGTGGGGAAAGCAGCGGAGCTTCCCGCCTCAAAGGAGAGCGAACCATTCCCGCAGAGGCCTACGAGCATCAAAAGCGCACCGCTTATAACAGACTGCCAGCTTCCCACCCAAATGGCGCTGCGACCTCTGGAAATTATCTTCAGGTAGGTCGCGCCAAAGGACCCGGAGATCTGACCGAGGAGAAGCAGGAATGCACCGAAAAGTGAGGCGGCGACGCCCATGTTGATGTCTTCCCAGTTCAAAATGACGACAGCGACCACACCCAGTACACAGCCCAGAAGCTTTCTGGGCGTCAGCGCGTCCTCCTTGAAGATGAGGGCGGAAATAAGGATACCGCAAAATGCGCCTGCGCTGGAGAGAATGGATATCTGCACGCCTGATGAAAAGGCGGCGCCGAAATTAAAAAAGAGATACTGGGCCACACCCATAATGAGTCCCAGCTTCGCGATCTGCCAGAAATCCGAGAAATGCTCCGGCATGGGACGCACGCCCCGGATCCAGCAGTAAGCGAGGCCTATTACCCCCGCGCCGAAAAGACGGATGCCTGCAAAATTGATAAGCTCAAAAACATCTGTCCCTGACACACCAAAGCCGATATAACTTATCTTTGTCAAAGGCCCGGATATGGCCCAAAAGAAATATACTATAATAATGAAAAAATAGAACGATGCGCCCCCAGCATAGAGCGCTCTCTCTCGTTCTTCCTTTATCTGAATTCCATTGTTCATTTATCGATGCCCCCTGTTGATAGTCTTTGAATTGAGTATTTTTATCTGCCTGCTTTTGGGGAAGTGAGACGGCTTCGTGTCAAGTTGACTCAAATTTATTCAATTTGATTCAATGATTTCGCTCTATTTTGCTGTATTTCCCTACATATGCCTTGATGTTTTTAATTTACTTTGATATAATTTAACAAACATATTCGGAAATCTTAACAAAGGTTGGTAAAAAATTGATTCGTGCCGAACGCATTGAGAAGATCAAAAGTCTTGCAAAAAGGCAGGATATTATTACATGGGAAGAGCTTCAGCGCTGCCTGAACGTGTCAAAAGCGACTGTACAGCGCGACGCGGATATTTTGTGCAACGCCAGCGTTCTGAGAAAAACTCGGGGCGGCGTTATTTTCATTCAGGAGCCTGATTTCCGCGAGCTTTCAAACGCAGCCAGAGAGATCACCAATAAAGAGTCAAAGCAGCAGATCGCCGCAGCGGCGTTGGAATTTGTGCACAAGGATTCCTTTGTCATGATGGATTCCGGTTCAACGGTTTTGGAGCTTGTACGCCAGATCCCGCCCGACACCCCATTGACCGCCATCACCTACTCGCTTGACACTGCCGTTGCTCTGGACAGTAAGCCAAATATCGAGATATATTTCACCGGCGGAAAACTTCGAAAGAAATTCAGGGCCTGCCACGGTTACTTCGCGGAAAATATGCTCAGTCAGTTTCATGCCAGCGTCTGCTTTCTGGGCGCTGACGCGGTAAACATTGCTGATGGCGTAAGCGAGCACAACATGTACGATGTACGGCTCAAACAGATAATGATTGAAAACTCCGCCAAGGTCATCCTTCTTGCCGACCACTCAAAGTTCACCAACAGCGCTTTCATACATGTAGCCCCTCTGGATCAGGTGGACGTGATCATAACTGACGCGCATCTGGATGCGGCCACCCTGCAGGAAATGGGTAAACGCAAGATCAAAGTCATCCAGGTTTCGGAAAATTAAACGTCAGCCCGCGATAAGCTCAAAATTCATTGAAAAAACGCCTTGGGTCTGAACCTTATGGTTCTAACACCCAAGGCGTCTTCGCATTTTTTACATACTCTTGGTTTCTTCAGCCTGTTCGGCTTTTCCAGCGCCATTGCTGAGCGGCTGCGCATTGAGCGCCGTCGTCATCATTTCCATCTGCGTGTCATGATCCATCGTCGCGATAACGGCATCGATCTTCTCCTTTAGTTCCGTGTTGCCCTTTGCCATAGGAATACCGGCGCAAAGAGCGGAGAGCTCGACATCGAAGCCCTTACCTTCGCCAAAGGTGACCCAAGTCAGATCCGGGTTGGACATGCATGCAGACTGTGCCTCCGAGAGGCCGGTTATGATGCCGTCGACCTTGCCGGAACCAACAGCGACGAACAGCTCGGGAAGACCGCTGAGGCAAGGTTCGGCCTTAACATTGGGGATCTGCTGAACCAGCGGCTCCCAAATCGTCGCGATCTGAGTAGTGATCTTAGCGCCGTCAAAGTCCTTGATAGAGGTGGCATTTACATAGGGGCTGTCCTTGCGGACGACAATGACGCAGCCGTTGTTCCAGTAGTAGTCAGAGAAGTCAACAGACTTGAGTCTTTCCTCAGTAACGCCGAGGGTAGAGATGCAGCAGTCAAGCTTGCCGGAAACAACGCCGGGGATCAGGCCGTCCCAATCAGTCTTGATGATCTTGAGTTTCCATCCGTAGGTGTCACAGATCTTGCGGGCGACCTGTACGTCGTAACCGCAAACGTACTGGTTTGTGCCGTCAATGGGCCATGCGTCATTGGAATCGTCATCCTGGGTCCAGCCGAAAGGAGCTGCGCTGCAGTTCATGCCGACGCGGAGCACATAGCCTTCGCCATAAACTTCTTCGCCATTAGCCGGGAGTTCTGCTTTGCTGCTGCTACCGCAGGCACCGAGGCTGACTATCATGAGCATTACGAGCAGACCTGCCAAAAGTTCTTTTACGTTCTTCATTTTTTTCCTCCTTAAAGTTTGATTTATTAGCCCCTGCGAAATTTCAGGATCAGCTACAATGAAAAAATGCTGCATGCGCGGTTCAAAAACCGCTTTTTCAACGCTTTACCGCTGCGTTACGGAAGCTGGTGCATGAGCTCCTTATTTCTCACGTACAACTCCTCGTAAATATCCAAATAGCGCTGGTAAAGCGCATGATTATGTATATTAGGCATCACGGGCCGGCTTAAGGGCATTGCTTCCTTGAGCGCTTGGAAATCCTTGAGGAGCCCGCAGCCGATGGCAGCCATGCAGGCGTCACCGTAGCTCGCTGTCTGCCAATTTTCCGCTACCTGGACCGGCATCCCTATAAC
>CAMJRV010000196.1 GCA_946408315.1 uncultured Bacillota bacterium
GATAAAGATCGTCAGCCTGGAACGGGCTCGGTCGCTTCTGTAACGGTCCACTGCCAGGCCGAAAATCCAGTTGACCACGATGGACAGCATCAACAGAAAAACAAATTTCGGCTCCCCCCAGGCGTAAAATCCCAAACTCGCAATGAGCAAAAAAAAGTTTTGCAGTTTCCGGTGTTTTCTCAGAACGGTATAGTATATCAGCAAAACTGCCGGCAGGTAGCAGACAATAAATATCAATGAAGTAAAAAGCATATTCTTTCTCCTTATGCAAAATCTTGAGCCGTCAAATATTTTATCATATGGTGGCGGTTTTTGAAACCTTAAATCGTCGACATTGACGTTTTGGCGTTTCTGCTTTACGGGAGATGAAATGAAATGTTAATATTTATAATAAAGCGTTAAGGCGTTACGGATCCTAAAACCCGCCTTCCGGTGAAGAAAGGACAAACCCAATGAGCAGAATATTACTTCTCGAAGATGATTTCAGTTTAATTGACGGACTTTCCCGTTTACTAAAAAGACAGGGCTTTGCCCTGGATGTCGCCCGAACAGTAAAAGAAGCCGATGACATCTGGACGGATGGAAAATATGATCTATTGATTTTGGACGTATCCCTGCCGGACGGTTCCGGCTTTGATGTATGTAAAAAGGTGCGCCAGGTATCAAAGGTTCCCATTCTGTTTTTAACCGCGTCGGACGAAGAGATGGACATTGTCACTGGGCTTGACATCGGCGGTGACGATTATATCACAAAGCCGCTCAAGCTGGGAGTTCTCCTTTCGAGAATCAACGCATTGCTTCGGCGGGCAAAGAATTTTGGAGCGGCCGATACGGAAATCATATCGGGTGGAATCAAAGTTCTGATGCTGCAGGGACAGGTCTATAAAAACGGGCGGCTTTTGGATTTAACGGCAGCGGAATACCGGCTGCTCTGTCTCCTCATGCAAAATTCCAACATCGTACTTTCCAAAGAAAAAATCCTGGATAAGCTATGGGATGGCGAGGAGAACTATGTGGATGACAACACCTTGGCGGTATATATCCGCAGGCTGAGAATGAAGATCGAAGACGACCCGGGGGAGCCTCAAATGCTGTTGACGGTCAGGGGTATGGGCTACAAATGGAATGCGGTGAAATGAGGTGATGGTACAATGATGATTACATGGCTGCCTTACGGTACACTGAGCCTTGTCCTGATTATATTGATCCTATTTATTCTGCTGCTCTCCTTGTGCGCACTGGCCGCTTGTTTCCTTTATTTCCGAAAGCAAAATCAGATTATGGAAGCAGCCACAGCTCAAATTAATTTATATTTCTCGGGAAATACGGATGTCCGTATTGATTGCGACAGGGAAGGCAGTATGTATAAGCTGTTTCATGCGGTAAATACCCTGGCGGCATCGCTCAATGCCCACGCAGTCAAGGAACAGGAAGGAAAAGAATTTTTAAAGAATACGATCTCTGATATTTCCCACCAGCTCAAAACACCTCTTGCTGCCCTCTCGATTTACAATGGGCTGCTGCAGGAGGAGACAGAAGATCCGGCCGCCGTACAGGAATTGGCTGCAAGGTCGGAAAAAGAGATTGAACGAATCGAAGTGCTCGTCCAAAACCTTTTGAAAATTACGAAGCTGGACGCGGGTTCGATTGTCATAAAAAGGAGGTCTGAAAACATAGCGGATATGATACACGACCTTGCTGAGCATTTTGAATTTCGTGCCAGGGAAGAACAGAAGACAGTCGTTTTGTCAGGGCCTGAAGATGTCCTGCTTTTCTGCGACAGGGATTGGATGACGGAAGCGATCAGCAACATTGTAAAAAACGCTCTCGACCATACGATTGCCGGAAATCAAATTAAGATCGAGTGGAAAACGCTCCCGGCTGTCACCCAGATCGCCATAAATGACGATGGCAGCGGCATACACCCCGAAGACATTCACCATATTTTCAAACGGTTCTACCGCAGCCGCTTCTCCAAGGATATGCAAGGGATCGGCCTTGGGCTGCCGCTTGCAAAGGCAATCATCGAAGCACATGACGGTAATATTACAGCAGACAGTAATTTGGGCAAAGGGAGTACATTTGTTTTAAGTTTTCCTACCCTCCTTTGACAAAGGAGAGTAACCTTACTAAAATGTAAGCAAAAATTCATGTGAGAGTAAGGGGCAGATGTTAACGTGTCATCAGGCGATCGGAAAAGCTTCTCAAAAAGGATCGCCTGGAAAGCGGGATGAGATATGAATTTATTAGAGGTAAAGGGGGTCGGCAAGACCTACGGAACAGGTGAAACCGCGGTCAACGCATTAAGAAATGTTACCTTTTCCATTCCAAAAGGGGAATTTGTCGCGGTTGTAGGGGAATCCGGCTCGGGAAAGAGCACGCTGCTCAATATGATCGGGGGGCTGGATACCCCTACTTCCGGTAAGGTGCTGATCGACGGAAACGATATTTTCAGGATGAAGGAGGAAAATCTCACTATTTTTCGCCGAAGAAATATCGGCTTTGTTTTTCAGGCCTTTAACCTGATACCGGAACTGAATGTCGAGCAGAACATTACATTTCCCATTTTGCTCGACTACAAGAAGCCTGATCAGGCTTATGTTGAAGAGCTTCTTACCGTGCTGGCCCTAAAAGACAGGCGGAATCACCTGCCCCGCCAGCTATCCGGGGGACAGCAGCAGCGTGTGGCAATCGGACGCGCGTTAATTACCCGCCCTATGCTGATTCTTGCGGATGAACCTACCGGAAATCTGGACAGTCAGAACAGCAGCGAGGTAATCTCGCTTCTGAAAACAGCATCGAAACGCTATCAGCAGACAATCATCATGATTACCCACAACCGGAGCATTGCTTCTGCGGCTGACCATGTGCTGCAAGTATCGGACGGTATTCTCACAGATTTAGGAGGGTATGCCGAATGAACAGCTATCTTGGCCTTGTTTCAGAGTATGCAAAAGTGCACAAAAAGAAAAACCGGCTGACCGTAATCTGTATTGCAATATCCGTCATGCTGGTAACGGCAATCTTCGGTATGGCCGATATGAGTATTCATGCGCAAATCAATGCGTACATTCAGCAGCAGGGCAATTTTCACGCCAATATTAAGGGAATATCAGATAGCGTTGCCAAGCAAATTGGCAGCCGCCGTGATATAAAGGTCTCTGATTGGGTCGGTATGGTTGAGGATACCGTCTATCAGGGAAAAAAACTCATTGTTCAAGGCAGCGGGCAGGAGCTTGCCGAACAGATGAACCTTTTGGTTCAGGATGGTAAATATCCGGTAACTGAACATGAAGCGCTGCTTGACAGACGGGCTTTAGAACAGTTCGGACTCTCCATAGGAGATAAAATAGAAGTACCCTTTGCCAACGGACAGACAAGGCAATACCGGATAACCGGCACATATGAAGACTTTTCCGCTCTGGTCGGAAATGATGCCCACGGCCTGTTTCTTACAACAGCCGGTATTCGTGCGATTGGTTCGGAGCAATATGCGGAATATTACTTCATCCAATTTGAAAAAGGTGTGAACATCCGCCGTGCGCTTTCTGAAATCAAATCAGAGTATGGTTTAAGTGATGAGCAGCTTTCTCCAAACACGAGGCTCCTTGGCCTTATGGGACAGAGTGATGACAGTGCGGTATGGCAGCTTTATCTTACAGCGGCGGTCCTGTTTGTTCTCGTGACAATGTCCGGCGTTTTTATGATTGCCGGAAGCTTCAATATGAGTGTTTTGGAGCGGACACAGTTTTTCGGCCTCCTTCGCTGTCTGGGCGCATCCAAACGGCAGATTAAGCGCTATATCCGGCTGGAAGGTTTGCAGTACAGCTTGAAAGGGATTCCCATCGGGCTGTTTGCAGGCTGCCTTATCATGTGGGTTTCCGTATTCATTCTGAATACCCTTGACCTGCGATTTGTTCTTCCTGAAATGCCCCTGTTTCAAATCAGTTGGCCCGGTATCGGGGCCGGGGCAGCAATCGGCTTTTTAGTGGTTATGCTCGCTTCCCGGGTGCCTGCAAAAAAAGCGGCGCAGGTGTCCCCCCAGGCCGCCGTAACCGGGAATATGAATCATGCCGCGAACCGGCAACTGAACAGGACTGCAAACGTAAAATTCCATGTAGATATCTCTATGGGCATCCATCATGCCGTCTCCGTAAAAAAGAATATGCTATTGACCGCAGGCTCCTTTGCGCTCAGCATCATTTTACTTTTGAGTTTTACCGTGCTGATCGATTTCATGGATCATGCCGCAAATCCATTGAAACCATATGCGCCTGATATTACGGTGATGGGAGCTGACAATTCCTCCGCAATTGACCGCCCGGTTCTGGAGAAGATCAAGGCGCTTCCTCATATCAAACAGCTATACGGCAGAATGTTTTGCTATGATATACCGGCAGACAGCAAGGGACGAAACGGTACTGTTACTCTGGTGTCTTATGACGAGCCGCAGTTTCATTGGGCGGAAGAAATGCTGATCGATGGAGAGATGAAGAGCGTGCGAAACGGCGCAGGAGTATTGATCGGCTATGATAAGGCAGAAAAGTTCCGTTGGAAAATCGGGGACCCGATTGCCCTCAACATATCCGGCAAGCCTTATGAGGTTCAAATTGCGGGGATTCTTTCCGATATTCCTTTTGACGCAGCGGGCTCCGAATGGGTACTGATATGCTCAGAGACGGTATTTACCAAATTGACCGGGATTGCGGATTACACAATCATAGATATGCAGGTCGAAGAAGACATTTCCTCACAGGTGAGAAGTATTGTACCGCCGGAAATGCGGCTGCTTGACAAGCAGCAGGGCAACCAGGAAACTCGCACAGCTTACTATACGATGGCTATCTTCGTATACGGATTTGTATTTGTAATCGCATTGGTAGCGTTTATCAATATATTGAATACGGTAAACACCAGCGTTTCAAGCCGGATCGGCAATTATGGAATGATGCGGGCGGTAGGGATGTCAATGAAACAGCTCAAAAGGATGGTCACAGCCGAAGCCGCCGCCTACGCTATATCCGGCAGCCTGGCAGGTGGTATTCTAGGGCTTCTCCTGCATCGCTTCTTTTTTGAAATGCTGATTACATCCAATTGGGGAGAGCTTTGGCAGCCTCCCTTCCCCGTTTTAGCGATTACAATTTCGACTTCAGTCCTGACTGCTTTTCTTGCAGTTATTTCACCTGTAAGGACAATGGAAAAGATAAATATCATAAACATGGTAAATGCCGGATAGTCATTGAATCCCAGGACCATTTAAGCACATGAAAAGCTCCCCGAGTTTACTCCGGGGAGCTTTTTTTCGCCTTGCGGCGGTTTTTCTGATTCAGCCGTTCTTAGCCCAACAGCTCTTTTCTGGTGAGGTTGATCCTGTTCTGGCTGTCGATTTCCGTTACCTTTACCTTTACGACGTCACCGATATTCATGACGTCTTCCACCTTTTCGACTCTCTCCTTCGC
>CAMJRV010000197.1 GCA_946408315.1 uncultured Bacillota bacterium
TTGATAAGCAACGTCTTTGAATTCGTTTTCAAATTCCGAAAGGTAGATCTCCTGGGGGAGCAATTCCTTTAACATCCCCCCGGGGAGACCCTGCTTTTCATAAACCGTTACCTCATAGTTCCTGCCGGCAAGTTTCAGAGCGCAGGCCATACCGCTGAGCCCTCCGCCGATGACGGCAATGCTGTGCTTTTTCCTGGGAACATTAAATCGTATAGGCTCCCTGTCTTTTGTAAGTTCCACGCAGGCCTGCTCTATAAGGCGCAAATCGACGGCTTCATCGAAAGGATTGCGGACGCATACCGATTTACACGGCTGATCGCAGATTGTGCTGACAATGCGCGGAAAAACCACTTGATTCCGATATAATCGATAAGCCGCGGTAAAGTCGCCCCGTTGAACCTTTTCAATCATAGCCCGCACGTCTACCTTCAGCGGGCATACCGACATGCAGGGCGCGCTGGCCCCTTGAAAACAGCTTTCCGTGTATCGTTCAAAATCGTCAACTTTCATCAACCAACACCTCAACTTTGTCTTCTCATTATCAGAACCGGGCACAGCCGGGAACCGCAATTGATTCCCGGCTGCGCTCTTCGGATGAGGTCAGCCTTCACTCCAGTAAACCGGATGAGCTTGTATTCTTTCAATCTCGTCATACATGTCAGGCCCGAGGTAATATTTCTTAGGCGTCGCATCCCTGCCCTGGGCTTTTGCTTCCATAGCGGCTTTTACCTTTTCAGGGGTAGCCGGCAGTTCATAGATTCTCGCGCCCACTGCGTTATAGATGGCGTTCAGCACCGCCACATGTCCGCTGGACTGGAAGCATTCCGCACAGCCCGCCGAACCGAACGGTCCGTATTTTCTTTCGTCTTCCAGGAAATAAAGGTCGATCTTGTCGGGGGTATCCTCGCAATAGTTCATACCTGCGCCGGCCAACGTCCCGGATTTCTCCAGATTATTATAGTCATAATGGTTTCTCAGCGCATAGTTGATCCCATGGGCAAGGCCGCTGTAAGCCTGCCCTTCGACCGCCAGAACATTCCCTAATTTCCCGACGTCGGCGATGGAAGTCATGCCTGTGCACGTAACTTTTCCGGTCTCCACTTCAACAGCCACTTCCGCCATAAATGTTCCGTACATATACGATGGAACAGGGTCTCCTACGCCGGTATTGGGATCCAGTTCGCAGCCGCCGGCGCTGGAGCAGTCATAGACGCCCAGATATTTCGTGGGAATTCCTTCTGCTACCATTTCATCATAGGTTCTGTAGGTCCCATCCTCTTTTCGCATGGCGTTCATCAGTTTATTGGCCGCGTCGATGGTGGCATATCCGCCCATGAAATGGCAGCGGCTGCCTGCGGCAATCCCCGTATCAGGACATAGCAAACTGTCGTTCATGCAGAAATTGATCTGGTCCACCCTGAGACCTAACGGTTTTAACGCCTCATGGGTTAACGCCACCGTACCGATGTCTCCGCCCTGGCCCTGATCTTCCCAGGTGTTGAAGTTTGTTACCGATCCGTTGGGATTGAGTTCCAGCGCAACCTCCGCGTGGTCATGGCTGCTGAGTGTGTTATTAAAACCGCCCATGACGATACCTACGCCGTGCTTCACCTTATCCGTGCTCTCCGCCTTTGCCTTGGCCAATGCTTCCTGATAAAGGGGACGCATTCTATTCAGCATTTCCTCCATGGGATATTCTTTGAAAGGATAGCTGTTGAGATTGAGGTCTCCCTGACGGGCCACGTTTATGTACCTGAATTCCAGCGGGTCCATCCCCATCTTTTCAGCAAGCATATCCATCAGGGTTTCTGAGGTGGTATAAGACTGGGTGGCGCCGAATCCCCGGTAAGCGGTTCCGAAGATGGCGTTTGTGAACGTTGCCTTTCCCAGCCCGGTAACGTTGGGAATATGGTAGGGCCACCCCATGAAGCGCATGACCTTTTCCAAATTATGACCGGCAAATTCGGTGTAAGGACCCCGGTCGGACAAAGCGTCGAATTCTAAAGCCGTCAATTTGCCGTCTTTGTCGCAAGCCATTCTGGCGTTGGTGTAAAGAGGGGCTCTCTTTCCGCTGAAATGCATAAACTCATCATAAGTCATCGTTAAATTCAGGGGTCTGTCTTTGATTTCCATCAGGCAGGCGCCCATGATTGCATAGCTTCCCGGCGACGCCGCCCAGCCGAAGCTGGCTCCGGTATGGTTCTCTATGATCCGCACCTTGCTCATTTCCATTCCTACCGCCGCGGAAACTGCCATCAAGTTCCAATAGACCGATTGGGTCTTACATTGAATTACCATGTTGCCGTCCACATCCCAGTAACCGTTCATCGTGTCGCCTTCAATCGACAAATGGCATTCCCTCGTAGCATAAAAGCTTCCTTCCGCGGTGCAATAAGACGTTTCGATCACGTCTCTTGCCGGTTCTCCTTTTAGTGTCGGCTGGATCAGATATACATTTTCGCTCTCCGGGTGAATGCGGATGGCGTCGGGAGTAACCGCATCCAGTGCGCTGATGTATTCCGGCAGCGGCTCAATGTCGACCCGGACCAGCTTTGCCGCCGCGCGGGCCTGTTCGTCGGTCTCCGCAATTATCGCGCCCACCACGTCGCCGTATCTGAAAATTGTAGTATCACAGAATAGCGGACGTTCATCGCCTTTCATCTCGGAACGGGGATGATCCAGGGGAACGATCACTCGGTTCAATCCTTTGATATCCTTCGCCGTTACGACTTTAACAACGCCGGGCGCTGCTTCGGCGGCAGAAATATCAATATTTAAAATTTTCGCATGATGAGCCACTCTGGGCTGTATGATGGCAACATGCAGAGTCCCCTCCGGTAATTTATGTTTTATATCGTCCCCGAAATCAGCAAGTCCGGTGACTTTTGCCAACGCGGCCGGCCGGGGCATCTTGGTACCGTACACCTGATTGCCGTCCGGCTTATAGGTAATATCATCCATAGAAGCTTCGCCGCGCATAACCTTGGCCGCCGCCATTACCGCGTCAACGATTGGCTTGTACCCGGTGCAGCGGCATGCATTGCGGTGCTTCTGAAACCACGCGCGAATTTCCTCCCTCGTGGGGTCCGCATTTTCATCCAGCAGCGCTTTCGCCGATACGATAAATCCCGGAGAGCAGAAGCCGCACTGGACAGCACCGTAAGTCATAAACGCAAGCTGCAGCGGATGCAGATGATTGGGTGTTCCGATGCCTTCGATGGTTTCTACGTTGCTGTACTCGGAAACGCTCTTCATCTTGCGTACGCAGGAACGCACCACTTTTCCATCCAGGATCACCGAACATGCACCGCACTGTCCCGCGTTGCATCCTACTTTGGTTCCCGTCAGCCCCATTCTTCTCAGGACCGTCGCCAGCGTATCTTTCTCCGGGTCGCAGACGACCAGACGCTGCACTCCGTTGATGTTCAAAAACATTTTTTTGAAACCCATTTCGCTAATTCCTCCTTCTTTCCTCAGCAATTACGTTGGCATGCCAACATATATTACGGTCATTATATTACTCCTCCTATTCCGCCACAATGAATGGAAAAGCTTGATATGAGGCATCCGTTCCGCCCTTTTGGGATAGCCCGCAAAACAAAAACCTCCTGATTGACGGAAACAAAAAACCCCCTGATTGATGGAAACATCAACCAGGAGGTTTTAACGACCTGTGTTTTGCCCGAAATAAAATTCAGATTATTCGAGAGAAATCTTAGATCACTCGGAAGAAAGCTTATACAATTTAACTGCCAGTTGTAATTCGAAAATCTCTTCGGGAGAATTTAAGTTATAGCCGAAATCTTTGATTTTATTTAGCCTGTACTTTAAGCCGCTTAAGGACAGATTGGCCCTTCGCGAAGTTTCATTGATATTGGAATAATTCAGGTATTGTTCCAGCGTAATGATCAAATCGGAATGGTTTTTTAAATCGTAGCTTAAAATGGGCTCCAGCTTTTTATGCATAAATTGCAGCAAATCATGATCACTGCTTACGTCGAGCAAAAGAGCCAGAGAACCCAGATCGTCTAAAAATATGATCCGCTCTTTTTTGTCAAACGATTTTATGATCCTTATGGCTTTGCAAGCCTGCAAGTATGACTGATAATAATCTTCCGCCTCATGGGCGATGCTGCCGCAGCCGATGGATATGACGCATTTTAAATAGGAGAGTTTCGAAATCAATTTGTTCAGCAAGCATGTGAGATCTTCTTTTTTCTTGGAAGAAGGGAAAATGACAAGAATCCTTTCCTGAAATTCCAGGCACATTGCGGAAGAACACCCGGAGGTCAACAGTTTTCTGGCTGTTTCCAGGACCTCTTGCTTGAGAAGAATCCTTTTTTCGGAACTGATGGCGCCGGAATCGCCATAATCAATATCCATTGCCAAAACATAGTGAGGGATTCGAAGATCGAATCCCAGCCGCTCCCCCCAACCGATCAGGAAATCGATGCTGGAATATTTTTTATGAAACAAGGAATCGATAAAATCAGATATGAATTGGTTTTTCAGATCGATGATCTGCTTTTCCCTTATGATATTTAACGCGTAAGTACTTGCGGCACGCTGAAGCAATACGATGGATTCCTGTTCGATCTCTATGCTGATCTCGTGAATTCCCGCAATAAAACCTAAAAGCTCTTCCCCTGTGGCAATTGGCAGAATTACACAGTGATAGTCATGATTATCTGAGGATAAATGAACGGTAAGGGGCAGGATGTTATTGACGATAGAGAGATCGAGCATCGTGCCGAAGGATAAATTTTTCGTCAGGATGCTTTTCAGTTCTTTTATCATTCCCTGATCTGTATTGATTTCGGAAGCCAATACCTTTAGCTTGCGGTCAAAGAGAATGATACCTCCACGAAACATTTGGGCTACGGCTTTGGTTATGCCTGCCATGTCTTCCCCGTGCACAACCAGATGGTAAAGCTTCTGGTGAATGCTGAGGCTTCTCTCCAGCTTTCTGTTCTGCTCCTGTATTCTTTGATATGCTTCATCTAATTCCTGGTTTATCGTAATGTCTTCGTAAAAAGGAAGCTCGCTGTCGATCAAATCTCCCCATTGGGGCAAGGTTCTTCCCTCAAATTCACACACGGGGTCCCCTTTGGCCTTGCATTTTGTTTCAATAAAGTATACTTTTTCCCCTAAAACAGAAGAGACATAACCGCCGGCGTAACCGATCAGCAGCCAGCATACGGGGTGATCGCTTTTCCCAAAAAATTGAATGTGCTGGTCGGCCTCAAAGGAATTAAGGAAGGTTCCTTTTTTAATGAGATTTCTATTTTCGTGGTCAAAGATGATAACTTCGTCGAGAACCCTGGCAAAGCCTTCAAAGGCAAATAAATTGGCGCCGGCAAGAATGCATTCCTCCTCGCTGTCCCAAAGGCAGTTTTCCTTAAGAATGACGCCGTCATTATATCCGAGCTGCCATCCAT
>CAMJRV010000198.1 GCA_946408315.1 uncultured Bacillota bacterium
AAAGGAATGTTCGTAAACGGCAGCGCTTATTTTCAAACGGATGCGTCGGCGGTGATCAAAGACGGGAGGACATACGTGCCGATCCGCCACATCTTTGAAGTGCTGGGCTATTCTGTTTCCTGGGATAATGAGACAAAAACGGTGACGGCCAGAAAATCCGGGCCTCCCATCGAGACTGTGAAGGGCTGGTCTATACCATCTCCTGCGGCGGGCGCCCTCGGACTTGGGATGACCGATATTGTGGGAGTTATGACCGGTTTCATTTCCTACGATAAAGCGGTCAGCTTACGCTCGCCGGAACAGATCGCCGGGCTGAATACCGTGGGGATCGGGCTTCGGAACTTTTCTAACGATCGAGCAATCCGCCTCAACTCGCTCTCGTTTGAATATCAGGTTTTAAAAAAGTCCGGCGGAAGAGAAGAACTGGTATATCAAAAATCATTTCCGCCCTTTGCGGGAACGCTGCCGGCGATGTCGGGCACCAGTACGGAAATGAAGGTGGACTATTGGAATTCCAAAACGGTGACTCCTGGAGAGTACGTGATTCGGCTGCAATATCCTGAGTTTTTTACAGGGACAGATGTCAGGAGCGGGGAAGACGTGAAGATTCCCATCGGCGAAAATATTTTTGCTGGGACCGTGACGATTGGAGTAGACAAGAGGTGAACGCGATGAAGAGAGCAGCTGTTTTTCTATGGGTCGCCCTGTTGATGTTCAGTTTCATCGGCTGTCAAAAAGAAAACCCCGATCCGAAGATTGAGTCGCCGCCGAAGGAAACGGTCGAGACGTCCGAAGAGGCCCTGGACAAGCTTGACCACAATTTGTCGGAAGCGGAGATCAAAAAGATTCAGGATTATTGGAAATGGGATGAGAACTGGAGCTTCATTATGCCCTCCGAGAAAGGTTATTATGGGGGAAGCTGGAACGTCGGGCTTGGTTTTGCTCACGAATTCGGTCTGGGAATCCCCTATGGCTTCCTTGGCATGACGACGGAGCCAGCTGAAGATCTGGCGGCATTTTCCTTTTCCACTGTAGAACGGCGATACTATGATGGATTGAAAGCGGTAACTTTGAGCGGGTTTTATGGAGATAATCCGGATGAGATCGGGTTTACAACAAACCTATATCTGTCAACGACGCAGCCGGACTGCAAAACCTCCAGAGGAATTCATGCGGGGGATACGATAGCCGCTTTGCGCAGCGCCTATCCCGAAGCCTATCAGCACGAGGCATATTCGGCCGGAGATGGGGGAGAAGAGACGGGGATCGCCGCTCATGATAGCTGCTGGGTCTATGCGCCGGAAGGAACAAACCGTTCCATTTTGTTTTTAACAAAAGGCGATACGATCGTTCAGATCGATATTGCCGATGGCCTGGACGGGCAGATTACTTCTCCGTCCTGGACCGGGATTTATAAGTCAGATTCTCCAGAGTAGACAGGATGCCTCATAGATAACATATATTCGTGACTTTTTCCCCGAAATATGGTAATTTATAGAGAATGGAATCTTATCTGACCGTACTATTTGGGAGGGAACTATGAATACTGCAAAGCCAAGGGAGCTCTATCATGCCTTATTAGCGCAAAAATTGATCGAAGAACTGAAAAAACGAAATATGGATGGTTTTTATTGTGAAAAGAAAGAAGACGCCCTGAAACAGATATTAGAAATGATCCCAAAGGACAGCCTCGTTTCCTGCGGAGGCTCCGCCACGCTTCATGAGCTAGGGATTAAACCTGCCTTAAAAAGTGATGGATACAATTTTTTAGATCCTGACGACGCGCAGGGGGGAAAGGCAAAGGATGCCGTTGCGCATCAGGCTTTGGCTTCCGATTATTTTTTAATGAGCGCCAATGCCATATCGCTGACCGGTGAGCTGGTCAATCTCGACGGTTATGGAAATCGGACAGCATCTCTCATATTCGGACCGAAAAACGTAATCGTCGTAGCGGGGATCAATAAGGTGGCGCCGAATTTAGAGGCGGCAATTCTCCGTGCAAAGAGCTGTGCCGCGCCGCTTACCTTTCTGATATTTAATCAGGAATACTCTTCTTTCGACGACCTTTCAAAAGACGCTGCGGAAGCGTGCAGCCAGCTTGTCATCACAAACTATTCCGTGGTAAAGGGAAGGATCAAAGTATTTCTTGTGGGAGAAAATCTGGGGTATTAGCAGTCGGCTTAACAAATAAGGAGAGAGGGGGAGGTGACGGTGAATGAAAAAGACAGCCATAGTATTTTTTATCTTCCTTTTGGTTTTCACAGGGTGTTCTTCCGGCGGGGAAAAGGCGCTGGATCGATTACCTGGTGATTACAGCTTGGAAGATGCCAAAAAGGACGGATGCGTCACCTTTGAAGATATCGATATTACTTCCGGGCAGCAGAGATGGGATGATTTTGTAAAAACTGTGGAGAGCGGAGAGCCTGCTTCTGTCAGATTGGCTTATTATTACACGATTGGCGATCCTGCCCGCCTGGATCCCGAGTATTATGAAGAAATGAAGGATCAATATCCCGCTCTCTATATTAAGGATTTGAACTATGACGGCAAGCGGTATGTAATAGAAGGCTTTGAAGATGATCAGATGATCTCTCAGGAATATCAATATCTGATAAAATTTGAGGGCGAGCCGGGCAGTCCGTATGCGTCGTTTTCAAAGTATATCTATTATGTTCTGCTCAACGACGACTCGGTGATGACCTGGGAGGAGATAGAGCGTGGAATGCTCAGTTCTCAGTCGGGTGCTTCCATTCCGCACAAGGTCGTCTATTCCGATTTCATATTTAACTGAGGTGTGGCATTCCATGTGGTTGATATTTATCTTACTTTACCTGTGTTTTACCGTTTTGTTTACGCAGTTTTATAAAATTGCAACGAAATCCTCCGTGAGACATGGCACATTGACCGTACTGCTGCAATTGATCGGAGGCATCAGCGTTCTACTGCTTTGTCCGTTGTTTTCGTTTCGCCTTCCAAAGGATCCCAGGGTCTATATCGCTTTGGGTGTTGCTGTTTTTTTCTATGCGATTTCCGATCGGATCAATACGACAGTGCGCTCTGGAATAGAAGCATCAACCTACAATATCATACAGCAGCTCTCCACGATATTCATGATCCTCGCAGGTCTCTTCTTTTTTAAAGAGCCGTTTCTTCTCAGCAAAATCATCAGTGCGGCACTGATCCTGTTCAGCAATATACTGATCTTTTACAAGAGGGGAGCAGTAGGTGTCAATAAATATGTGCTGCTTGCTATCTGTTCCAACCTGGCCTTCACGGTCGGGCTGTTTCTGGATGTCAACATCTCGGAGCTTTTTAACCTGCCATTTTATGTAGCCCTGTCTCTGCTTTTGCCCGCACTGTTCATATCCCTGTTCGAACGGATCAGAATATCCTGGATCAGGGAAGAATGGGAACAGGGAAACAAGCGCGCGATCCTGACAACCAGTCTTGCCTGGGGAGTGATGCTCGTCTGTCTTTTAAGAGCATACCAGTTGGGTGAGGTAACCTCAGTCGCCCCATTGTGTGCCGTTTCCGTCATGCTGAATGTGATCGTCGGTTATGTTTTCCTCGGGGAAAAGGATTCTCTTCTGAAAAAACTCATCGCAGCGGTATTGATCATCGTCAGCGTCGTTCTGATGTAAAAAGAGGACCTCTCAAATCCGAAAGGTCCTCTTTTTTATAATTTTCCGTTCTTATTTTAATGTTTTCGCATAGACTCCGATTTTCTTGTCTTCGTTTGAAATATGTTTCGTAAGCCAGTCGACTACCATCTGATTTGCGTTCAGAACCACCAGGATGTTTCCGCCGGATTCTTTAAATTCGTTTTTCAGTTTAGCCAGCTCACCGATGAATGCCGTATGCAGCGTCTTCTGCCGGTCATATTCCGGATACTTAATGCTGAGCATGTATTTTTCTTCATCACTGAAATGCTTTTTCGTGTAATCATCGAGAAAATCGAGCATCTGACCGACAAATTCCTTTGCCTGTCCTTTTTTCCCCGCCTCAAACAACTGGTCTGCTTTGTCAAACCATACCTTGTGCTGTTCGTCAACAAGCGTCACCCCTACCGCTAAATCTTCTGTCCAAGCTAATGCCATTTTATTTTCCACCTTTCATTCAAAAATGATACTGCATCCATAATTGTATAAGAAGATATACAACTCACAATTTATAATTGATTATATACCCTTGGAAACTGGCTGGCAATCTTTGTAATCATCAAAACTTCTGGAAATTAAAAAAGGGGTGGGTTATAATAGTTTCGGAACACAATCGGCGGTATGCCGGTGAAACGATATTGAGAGAACAGGAAAGAGGCTATTATGGCAAAGGTGTTAATTGCAATGAGCGGAGGGGTTGACAGCTCGGTTGCGGCGGTCCTGCTGATGGAGCAGGGCTATGACGTCGCAGGAGCGACCTTCAAGCTGTTTGATAATGAGGATATTGGAATTGAAAAAACGAGGACATGCTGCTCTTTGGAGGATGTCCTGGACGCAAAAAGCGTGGCGGACAGGTTGGGCTTCCGTCATGACGTTTTTAACTTTGGGCTTCAGTTTGAGAAGGATATCATTATGCCTTTTGCCGAGGCATATCAAAACGGGGAGACTCCCAACCCCTGCATCGAGTGCAACAGAAGCATTAAATTTGAAAAATTTCTGGAGCGCGCCCGGCTGTTGGACTATGACTATATCGCCACAGGTCATTATGCCAGGATCGAGAGGGATTCGGTTTCCGGCAGATATCTGCTGAAAAAGGGGCTGGATCAGTCGAAGGACCAGAGCTATGCGCTGTACACCATGTCTCAAGAGGCGCTGGCCCGAACCTTATTCCCTTTGGGAAATCTCAAAAAGACGGAAATCCGTACGATTGCGGAAGAGAAGGGCTTTGTGAATGCGAAGAAACCGGACAGTCAGGATATCTGCTTCGTAAAGGATGGCGATTACGCCGGCTTTCTGAAGCGTACCCTGGGAGTAGAGCCTCTGGAGGGTGATTTTGTGGATAAAGAGGGCAATGTTCTGGGACGGCACCAGGGAATCATCCATTATACCGTAGGCCAGCGGAAAGGGCTTGGAAAAACCTTTGGAAAGCCCATGTATGTCGTCCATATCGACAGCGAAAACAACAAGGTGACCCTTGGATCCAATGAAGATCTGTTCACCGACAGCTTTACAGCAGGGGAGCTCAACCTGATTTCTGTTTCCGAGTTGAATGAGCCTATGGAAGTCACGGTAAAGACGAGATATACCCAGGCTGAGGTGCCGGCAACGATTTATCCTCCTGATGAGGGCCGCATCCTTGTAAAATTTAAGGAGAAGCAGCGGGCGGTGACGCCGGGGCAGGCTGCCGTATTTTATCAGGGAGATGTGGTCGTCGGCGGAGGAAAGATTTTGAAATAAGAGTTCCCGTTCTCGAAACCGAGTACGTGTATC
>CAMJRV010000199.1 GCA_946408315.1 uncultured Bacillota bacterium
ATCGATCAGCCGCTGCTCCAGCTCTGCGGTATACTTTTCCGGATACGTCCCGTTTTTGGCCTCCATGCTCTTTTTGTACTCCGCATCCGCCGTTTTCAGCCCTCCGGATTCATTCGTATAGTCGAAGGTTACGTCAGTGATCTTATCCTTCGCAATCTTTAATTCGACAAATGGTTTCCAGCCATGCTCGTCGTATGCGTCCGCCTCCACCTTGTAGGTCCCGTCTTCATACAGGGCAATCAACGCCGGAGACGTGTCGCCGTCAGACGCCTTTTGCAGAGCCGCCGTCGCCAGCTCCGTGAAGTTCCTGGAAGAATGGGTCGCACCCGAAACGGCGTCTACCTTCTGAATATCCTGTGTCTCGACCAGCTTCGTGCCAAGCTTGTCGAAGGCGTCCCGCGGCGTCATTCCGCTGTTCGCTTTGCTGAAGCCTTCGATATACCCCTTATCCTCCGATCGTTTGACGCCTGCGTCGTTGGTATAATCGTAATATACCTCTGTGATCTTTCCATCCTTCACCGTGAGGTCGAGATAAGGCTTCCAGTTTCTCACGTCGAGCCTGTCATACTCCGCATGGTACTTACCGTCATAAAAAGAGGTCTTTTCTGCCTCTCCGTTGGGTTTATTGTTGTTGTCGTTATTCTTGCCGCCGCATCCGGTAACCAGGAAGGCCGCCATCACGCAAATCAAGAAATAAGCCAGAATTTTTTTCATGATTATCACTCCTTATATAGACATATGAATCTGTAAATTCTGACCTTAGTATCTGCGTTCCCGATATTTGCTATTCATATTGCAGAATAAAAAAAATAGCCGGTTCTGCAGGGAACCGGCGGCAAATCGATCAATTCATTTAATTGGCAGCAAAATCTTTAAAATGAGAACTGGTCTTAACCGTTCCATCTGGGAATGCCCACATCGCCTCCGTGTCGGGAAGGCTTTCGATGAGAGCCAGACCTTCTTCATAGGGCATGTTGATCACCTTGGCCAGCGCGTCCGCCATGCCGGAATCCTTGCACAGGATCGATACGGATTCATAGCCTTCTGCCGGAAACAGCGTATCGGGGTCGATGATGTGATGGTACTTTTTCCCGTCCACCACATAGTACCTTTCATAGATCCCGCTCGTTACGAGAGAAGCGTCTTTTAAAGCGACTCTGCCGATATCTTCTCCGTTTTGGTCAAAGGGATTTTGAATGCCTACCTTCCATTCCGTCCCGTCACCTCTTGTGCCGATGGCGCGGACGTTGCCTCCGACGCTGATCAAAGCGTTCGTAAATCCGTTTTGCTCAGCCATCCGGCTGACCTGTTCTACCGCGTAGCCCTTGGCTACGCCTCCAACATCGAGGCTCATCTCAGGATCGGGCAGATAGACGGTGGAATTCTCTTCATCGATGATCACCTGATCGATGTCGGTATGCTCGGCAGCACGTTTTAGCTGCTCCATATCCGGCAGCGTCGCCGCTTCGGGATCTTCAATTCCCGCCTCCCGGTGTTCATGCCATATCTTCAGGACAGCGCCCAAGGCGACATTCAGCTGCCCATCCGTCAATTGATACGCCTCTTTTGAGAAAAGGAGCAGATCGATAATCCGCCGATCTACTTTGACCGGGGCAATTCCCGCCTGATCGTTGATCGTTTTAATATTGGCAATCCCCTCATAGCTGTTATAGATATCAAACAGCTGATGGTATTCTTCAAGATGATCATAGATCAAATTGACCTGCGCGTTGAACTCTTCCTCACTGTCGGTATAACCGATCACCCGGGTCACCGTATCAAACAGTATGAGAAATTCAGCTTCAAATCTCTTTTTTTCGTTTTTCTCGCCTCCGCAGGCCGCAAGCGTGAATGTCAATACGATTATCATAATGACCGCGGTTACTTTTCTTTGCATCTTGCCTATTGCCCCCATAAATCACCACAGAGGGATAGGTATTGTGAAATCGAAACGGCACAATCCTATCCCTCAGTGAATGATCTTTCGTCTTAATTCATGTAATGATCAGACCCTTATTTTGCAGTGTTGTTTGCCTTGTCAAGGATCGTAAAGAAATCGGTGACGTGAACGGTAACGGAAGACTTCAGATCGTCTCCTGTCGGTACGCCTGCGTCAACTGAGATTCCCTTCACTTCAGCCACGGTCTTGCCTACTACGTATTTCGCAAACGCAGCAGCCTGCTCATTCCACTCTTTTCCGATGGAGGAAGCCTTCTTCATTCCATATGCGTCGCCAAGTTCGTTTTTCGTCTTGAGTTCCGCATTGATATCGGACGTGATCTTTCCTTCCTTCGAGAAGTTGACGTCGTTGATGGAAGCGTCGATAATCGAGCTTGTGATCACTCCGTCTGCATCGAATGTAGTGGCGGTGTAATAGGAGTAAGCCTGAGCGTCTCCGTCTTCTTCACCGGCGTCCTTCGATTTCGCTATGTTCGTTACGATGCCCAGGCCCAGCTTATCCTCAGCGGAAGCGCCTAAATCCTGTGCATTTGCAACAGCCTTTTCAATTCCTTTGATGAAATCGGTGACATGAACGGTAACGGAAGACTTCAGATCGTCTCCTGTCGGTACGCCTTCTTCATTGACAGCAATTCCCTTTACTTCGGCAACGGTCTTTCCGATGACATAATTTGAGAAAGCAGTAGCCTGCTCGTTCCACTCTTTACCGATAGCAGACGCTTTTCCCATACCATAGTCGGTACCCATTTCCTGTTTTGCAACGAAAATGGTGTCCAGAGGCGTCACGATCTTGCCGTCCTTCGAGAACTCGATCTTTGTCTGAGCCTGATCGATCGCGCAGTTTACGATCTTTCCGGCATCGTCTACAGTTACGGCTACCGCAAGAGAGTCAGTCTGAGCGACTCCATTCTTTTCTCCAGCGTCTACAGACTTCGCTCCGGAGCTGATGACAGCCAGACCGGTCTTAACGGTCGACGCCGCAGGCGGATTGTCCGTTGACGGTGTTTCTTCCTTTGCCCCGCCGCAAGCTGCCAACGCAAACATTACCATGGTCAGGACTAACAATAGTGCTACTTTCTTCTTCATAGAATCTCCTCCAAAAAAATTTTCTAGCTTGCCGAACATTTTGTTCAGCCGCATATATTTTATTAAGCCAACCGTTGAAAAGCCGGCATAATAAACTTTAACAACGTCGATGTGACGATTCCAGCGACCAGACCTGAGACGAGCAGGACTGGAAAATACGCCCACATATTCATACCCGTATAGATGAGCGAGATAACAGCGAATTGACCGACATTGTGAGAAACGGCGCCGAAAACGCTGAGGAGCAGATAGCTGATCCGCTTTCTGAAAATCACCATGAGCAGGATCATGACCGTGATGGAAAGAACCCCTCCCGACAAACTCAGAAGACCGGCGATTCCGCCTCTGGTGACAAATACAAATGCCGACTTCAGGATTCCGACGGCATAGGCCTGTTTCTTTCCCAGAAAGAACAGAGCGTACATGACCGCAATATTGGACAGTCCGAATTTGACACCCGGAACGGCAATCGGCAGCTCCGGAAGCGTATTTTCCACGATGGCGAGAACCAGGGCCACCGCAAAGATCAGCGAAGTCAAAACCAGCTTCTGGGTCCTGTTTAAATTTCTGAATTTTATATTTACAGTCGCTTTTTCAGCCATAGCTCAACCTTTCTAGTTTCCGAGCACCAGGTCTGTATCCTCACTGCCGTGCTCTTTCTCGGGAACGATCTTCATTACGATCCCATTGGGCAGACAGGCGGCAAACTGACCTGATCTCCTCAGTTTTCCGGCATGGATACATACCTTGTCGGGACAGTCGGATTCCTCAAAGGCGATGGAACCGTCTTGATACAAGTGGAAGACCACGTTTTCATCCTGGGGGATGGAGAAGATTCTGTCTTCTTTCCCGCCAAGCTCCACCGTCTCGACCAGCTCCGAATAATAGTATATCTCGGCTTTCACCCGGTCCTCTCCGTGGGCGTAATTGTAGATGCCCCAGGATGCGGCGCTGATCGCGATAATAGCAATGATGACGATGATGTCGGTCCTCTTGAAAAATTTCATCTATTTTACCAAATTCACCAAACCGCTCAAAAATATAAGTGCGGTATTGGTTCCCATGATGATAACATAATTTTTTATGGAAACCACAAAAGTGCTGCTCTTTTCCTGAACCTTGAAGAAAACGTTGATATTCTTCTGAACAGGAATCAGGGAAACCAGGGCTACCAGACAGATCGGGGACAGCATTTTAAAAACTGTCATGACGATCACAGCCAGATAGGTTCCGTAGTAGATCCCTGCGAAGAGACGGAGCGCCGCCCTCTTTCCCAAATAGTAAGGCAGCGTATACCGTTTCACCAGAATGTCGCGTTCCAGATCACAGATGTTGTTTGCCAGCATGATGTTGGCGGTGACGCATACGGGGATTACCGATAACATCAGAACTGTAATCAGCGGAAGGATCTGCAGGTCAAGGCTGACCGTGTACAAGTTCCAGTCCAGGGTCAAATAGGTCCCCTCCGGCATGTTGATGTAGAGAAGAAGAAACGGGATAAAGAACCCGTAAAATATACCGGAAAGAATTTCACCCCAGGGCTGCCTCGAAATCGGAATCGGCCCGAAGGTATAAAAGATTCCGCATAGGAAGCAGATTACGCCCATCAGCAGGACGATCGCATCGGTGAGGTAAACCAGGGAAAGGCCCAGAAGCGTGCTTGCTCCCAGCAGAGCGAGTATGATCGCCAGGGCGGTCCCTCTTTCGAACTCCAGCGCCTGGGAATTCGTTTTTGTATCTATGTAGTTGTTGATCGCCGTGGTGGCCAGATCGAATAAGAACATCGAGGCGAAAAAGATCAGGGTAACGTCCCAGCTGACGGGCTGCTCCACATAATATAAGTATGAGATGGTAAAGAGGAATGCGAAGGTACTCGTTATCTTCGTCCTGATCTCTACATAGCCTAAAAATCTTTTAACCACTCGGTTCTCCATTCTTCCAGTCACGTTTGCGCATTCCGCTCTGTTCAAACCAGACGGTACGCTTTATCCAGAATCAATCTCAGCCTGCGATCCTTTTCTTCCGCCACGGAAAGCTCATCAATCAGCTTCTGGGCCTTCAGATAATATTTCTGCGCTACCAATCTCGTATAATTCAGGCCTCCTGTTTTTTGAACCGCCTCGTTGATCTCATTTCTCGTCAAGTTCCGTCTTCCGGCCTTTTCCTTGAAATCCGTCATTCTCTTAAATGTATAGATGAGCGGCAAGGTGATCACGTTCTGTTCGTAATCCGACTGCACCGGTTTTTTTGCAGTCTCCTCTGTCTCCTCAAAGTCCATGCAGTCGTCGGTCAACTGAAATATCATACCGATATGATGCCCAAGCCTTGCATATTTCTTAACGGTCTGAGGTTCCTTTTCCGCAAGGGCCGCTCCCGTAAAG
>CAMJRV010000200.1 GCA_946408315.1 uncultured Bacillota bacterium
TTCTTGGATCGCTTCTCATCAAGCATGATATCAGGATAGAATGTGAGCTGAAATTGAAAAATGAATTGCTGTATGAAAAAACGATCCGGGACAGCCTGACCAATCTTTATAATTACCAGTACATGATGGAAATGGTCAAGGCCCACATCGATCAGATGGAGGAAGATGAAAAAGAAAGAGCGCTGTCGGTTATGATGATCGATATTGACTTTTTCAAGAAGGTGAACGATACGTTCGGTCACCTGTTCGGGGATCACGTTCTTCAGACGATTTCGGCAATTTTAGACGACGTTGTCGGCGCTGGCGGGTATGCGGGAAGATACGGCGGAGAGGAATTTATCGTCCTCCTCCCCTCCCAAGACATCAAAGGCGCGTACACTGTCGGAGAAAAAATCAGAAAGAGCATTGAGAACTATCAGTTTGACAACGATTTGAAAATAACGGTCAGCATCGGGATCAGGCAATACGGGGGCGAGTCTCATGAACAATTCGTCAACAACGCGGACATCCTTTTGTACCAGGCGAAGCAAAACGGCAGAAATCAGACGACGGTATAGGTGCGGGAAATCATGGGCCCGGTCTCTATTTCTTCTTCTGTTTGCCCGGCGGCGCCACGTCCAGTCTCTTTCGCCGCATCGCCTCATACATGAGCTGTTTGGAGCTCATGGAAACCGATGGCGAGAAATTCACCTTGTTGTATAGGCTGATTAAATTGGGGCCCCCCAGCATCCGGACCACGTCGAAGGACAGGTTCATCAGCCTTGAAAATCTGACGACGTTTTCGTCGGTGAGTTGGTCGTCCAGCTTCTTCCAAAGACGCTTTAAAAGCTGAATGGTAATGATGAGATAGAGGATCAGGGCTATCATGAGGTAGGGAAGCACTGCGACGGCATTTACCTTTACGGCATAATAGATCCCCTCGTTGGGCAGAACGTAGTACAGTCCTACCAGGATGAGTATTAACAATATGAATTTATTTCTGCTCATGTTATCCTCCTGTAAATTTTCTATAGTCGAAAATTATCTGTTGATGCGTTATAATATACTGATAGCATAAATAATCAATGTTGTAAAGAAGATTTGGGGGTGGCAAGGTGAACGCGAAACCTGCATCAAAACCTTTCAATAGGAGGAAGCTGGCAATCTGGACCCTTCTTCTCATCGGTTTCGGCGCGGTGGAATTTCCGGGTATCCTGTTTGTAGGGGATAAGATTTACCCGAGGATATTCGGCCTGCCCTTTCTTTACGCCTACGTTTTGTTCTGGTGGATTTATATCTGCTGCGTTCTTGTCTATGCCCGCAAGACCCGGTGGGGCAAGCGGCCTTTTTTCAGGAAAAAGATCACTTGATCAGGGACTGATTAAATTTATAACCGACTCCGCGGACGCTCAGGATGTACTGCGGGTTGTTCGGATTCACTTCGATTTTTTTGCGCAGGTTGCTGATGTAGACCATGATCGTCTTTGCGTCATTTTCCATGCAGTTCGTTTTCCAGACCGTCTCGAATATCCGGTTGGCGGAGAATACCTTTCTGGGATTTTCCACAAGCAGCCTCAATATTTCGAATTCTTTCATCGTCAAGGCGATTTTCTGTCCGTTCATGGACAGCTCATGAGCTTCAAAATCAATCATCAGCCCATCGAACTCATAGACGTTGTTTTGATTTTCCGTCATCATATTGGAAAGGGAATACTGCCTCCTCAGATGGGCCTTGATCCTGGCTACCAGCTCGCCGGGCATAAAGGGCTTTGTCATGTAATCGTCGCCGCCGGCGGACAGAGCGATGATCTTGTCGATCTCCTGAGTCTTGCAGCTCAGAAAGATGATCGGAGCATTCGATATCTTTCGTATTTCCAGAGAAAGGGACGACCCCTCCGTATCCGGGAGCATGATGTCCAGAATGATCAGATCGGGCTTTTCCTTTTTGATCAGGGCCAGCGCCTGTTTTCCGTTGTGTGCAATGACCGGCGTAAAATGCTCTTTGGTGAGGTAAGCACAGATGAGCTTTGTGATTTCCACTTCATCATCGACAATCAGTATTTTTTCCTTCGCCATTTTTATAACTCCTTATACAGTGGGATAGTGAACGTGAATTTGCTTCCGATAAAATCAGGATTGCTCACCGCCGCGATCTTGCCGCCGTGGGCAATTATGATCTCCTTGCATATCGTCAATCCGAGGCCTCGTCCGTGAATCGTCGGCGCATTATTGTTGTCCCTGTAAAACCTGTTGAAAATATACGGCAGCTTGTCGGGAGGAATTCCGATTCCGTAGTCCCGGACGGAAACTACGAAATTTTCCTCGGAATAGTCGAGATCAAAGGTTACGATAATTTTTTTGTGGTCGGCTGAATATTTGAGAGCGTTTACGATGATATTCGAGAACACCTGATTGATCCGGTTCTGGTCCGCGATGATCCAATGCTTTTGCAGTTTGGCCGCGTCGAAAATAAATTCTACTTCAAAGCCGGAGGCTTCGATGTCCGCATGATTTTCCTTGATCAGAGAATCCGTGAGGTCCGTGATGGTATAGGTGGTGAAATCAAAGGTAAACTGGTGGGTTTCCAGCCTCGAAAGCTGTTCC
Source organism: uncultured Bacillota bacterium (assembly GCA_946408315.1). Lineage (GTDB taxonomy): Bacteria > Bacillota > Clostridia > Peptostreptococcales > Anaerovoracaceae > Anoxybacterium. Next base: position 2,584 of record CAMJRV010000200.1, read on the forward strand.
AGGTCGTCGATGAGTGTTTTGAGCAGCATGGTCTTGGCCGTGATGATTTTCATCGCTTCGCTGCGTTCCGCTTCGCTGCTGAGGGTACCGTCTTCGATCGCCGTCAGATAGCCTGCGATCAGGGTGACGGGGGTTCTGAGCTCATGGGAGATATAGGACAGCTGCTTATCCCGGTTTTCCTTTTCGCTGATCTGGGTGAGCTCGGCATATTTCAGCATGGAGATATCTCTTAAAATACCCTCCACCGCAATCGGCTCGTCCTTTTCGTCCTTCAGGACCGTAAAATTGATCTCGCCCCAGAAAGTTTCCCCGTTCTTTCGGATAAACGGGATAATATGCCGGTCGGTGTGTGAAATATTGCCGTGGAAGGCGTCCTCTATGATATCGAAATAGTTGTCCGCAACGAGCTGGACATAAATTCGGGGATTGCTGTAAAAGTCCGAGGGCTGATATCCGGTGAGAGTCCCCACGGAAGGAGAAACGTATTCAAACGCTTCGTAAGGCCTTATCTTAAAATAAAATATCGCATCCTTCGCATTGTTGACCACCGTTTGGTAAAGGGCGTCGGCAAGGGAAGCCTTATCACCCATCTGTTTGATATACAGGGTCAGGATGCAGAAGTTGACGATATTGGAGAGGATGATTTCGATGACATAGGCGTTGCCGGACAGGATGGAGGAGATGGCGGTAAAGGACAGGACCGTCTTGCCGACGCCCCAGATCAGAAACACCAGAAGGGAGATTACTTTCTCCGTTTTGGATATCTTCCAGTACCTGGCTATGATGTAGATGGTGAAAGCCGTGACGATGATCTGATAGACAGAAATCGGCCAATAAAAAGCGTAGAGATCAAAGCCGTAGATGATGCAGATGATGGCAAGCAGAACAAGGTACAGCGAGAACCGGTACCAGTATGCCGGGATTTTGATATGAACGAACGCGTAAGTTCCGAAGAGCAGGAGCAGGAGGTTGAACATATCGATCACTTTTCTCAGCTCGAGCAGCATGATGTTTTGATGATTCAGGAAAAAAACAAGGCACAGAAGGCTGACGGAATAAGCAATCCAGGAGAACCCCCAGAATTGCAGAACCGTTTCCTGCTTGTGAGAGAACATGTAAAAATATGAAATTGAGATTGCGAAGGAAAATATCGCAAAAAATAACAACAAATTTAAATACATATTAACCCTCCGATTATATTTAATTATAGTTTAATATTGTGATAGAATAAAGGGAAAGTTTTGCCATGGCCTGAACAGTAACAATTTATGGAGGAAAACAGGGTGACAAATGCTATCGTACTGATGATCGTGTGTATTTTTGCGTTTGTGCCTTTGCTGCTGGCAGAGGTTGCAAGAAACAAATCGCTGCCCACCACCCTCGACTTCATTCTTCAGAGGAGAAGGCTGGGGCTGTTCAGCATGTATGCCACCGTCTTTGCCACGTGGATGAGCGCCTTCGCCTTTGTCGGAGCCATTACATACTTTTACGAAGAAGGGCCGATCTACATGACGACGGTCGGATGGGACGCTCTCTTTGCGGTGCTGTTTATCCTGGTAGGCAAGCGCCTGTGGTATTATGGCAAAACGTACAACTATATGACGCCCAGAGATTTTTTCAACGATATTTACGGCTCCGAACCGCTGAATGTGACCGTTACGATCATTACGATCATCGGGACGATGATCTACCTTCAGGTTCAAATCCTGGCGGGATTTCTGGTTTTGAGCATATCGACGGAAGGCGTGATTTCTCTCCATATGAGCGGGATCGTATTCTTTGCCATCCTGGTAATCTATATCTGGGCTGGCGGACTCAGGGCGGTGGCGCTGGCGGACATCTTCTACGGAATTTTGATCGTTGTCGCCATTATCGGCTCCGGTTTCTTTCTGATCCATACGTCCGGAGGAGTAGAGCATACCTTCGATCTGCTGATCGAAAGGGATCCGGCCAACGTTTCGATCACGGGTGAAGATGCCGGAAAGCGTATCGGCATGTGGCTCGCGCTGTTTGTCATCGTGCCTGTCGGCGCGTTTATGGGACCTCAGATATGGATCAGAAATTACGCGTCATCCAGTGAAAAGAACTTCGATATCCTTCCCTTGCTCCTGTACCTGTCGTCGATTATCTGCGTCGGGACGCTTTTTGCGGGAAGCGCAGGGATCGTGCTGATCGGTGAAGTGGACAATCCGGACACGATCCTTGTAAGATTAATCCGGGAATACGCTCATCCGTTCTTTAATACATTCGTCATTCTAGGTATTTATGCGGCCATTTTTTCTACCGCCAACTCTCAGGTTCATGCCCTGTCTGCCATATACACCATTGATGTGCATAAACGGTATATCAATAAGAGCACGCCGGATAAGCGGCTGCTGCTGATTGCAAAATGGACGGTGCTGCTGATCTCGGTCATTGCTTATATCCTTATTCTGGTCATCCCTCAGAATATCTTTGACCTGGGTATCATCGCCCTCGGCGGCACAGCTCAGCTTTTTATTCCTGTGGTCGGCGCTCTGTTTTGGAAACGGTCTACTGCAAAGGGCGCAATTGCGGGAATTCTCGTAGGTGAAGCGATCTTTTTCCTGGGTATTGCTCTGGCCGAATGGGATACCAGCCTGAGCGCAATCGCCGGAATGATCTGCAACGCAGTCATCTTTGCCGCCGTAAGCTCGTGCGATAACGACTATCTGCTTGCGGCCAAAATCAAAAAATATAAGACGGAATACGATTCAAAATACGATTGAGAGCAGATGCGGACGAGCCCACCCCTTCCGATGAGAGCTTAACCGTTCTTAAATATAAGGTTAAGAAAACCTAAAGGCAAGCCTATTTTT
>CAMJRV010000201.1 GCA_946408315.1 uncultured Bacillota bacterium
CAATGACGGCGTGAATACACGGCTGGCGGACTCAGCCGACATACCGAAAAATTATCAATTGCTGATAGAGTTTGATGACGGAACGACACTGGTTTTCACCGTCGCCATGTACGGCAGTATCATACTCCACGACGGTGGTTACGAGAACGAGTATTACAGGAAGAGCAGAACGGCAATTTCGCCGCTTTCCGACCAGTTTGAGCCGCATTACCGCAGTTTGATGGGGGAGAGCAAACCAACCCTGAGCGCCAAAGCGTTTCTTGCCACAGAGCAGCGGTTTCCCGGCATTGGAAACGGCGTGCTGCAGGATATCCTGTTTGCTGCCGGAATTCATCCGAAACGCAAGATCGGTACCCTCAGCGCCGCAGAGCAGGACAGCCTCTTATCCAGCGCCGTTTCCGTTTTGCGCGATATGGCCGAACAGGGCGGACGGGACACGGAAAAGGATCTCTTCGGGAGGCAGGGCGGCTACAAGACACGGCTGTCAAAAAATACGCTGGCTTCCGGCTGCCCGAGATGCGGAGGCTCCATTGTGAAAGAGGCTTATCTGGGCGGAGCGGTCTATTATTGCCCTGTGTGCCAGCCATTGGCGGGAGGATGATCGCTGTAATTTGTTTCAGTAAGGTGGTGACCGGTATTGCATCCAATTAATCTGGGCAATCGGATTGTAAACAGTTATATTTATCCGGCAAACGGCGGTGGTTATGTGCTGATCGATACGGGATACGAAAATGGTTTTTCCGGATTTAAAGCGGCCTTGACTCGCAATCATCTGACGATCCGGGATATTTCCTACGTTTTTTTGACCCATGCCCATGACGATCACGCAGGTTTTCTCAATCCGCTGCTGGAAGCCAATTCCCATGCCAAGGTGATCCTCAGTGAAAAGGCGCTGCAGGGACTGCGCCGGGGCCGGAATTCTTTTGAAGGGGGATGTACCGGATGCCTCGCCCTGTTCTTCTGCAAACTGATGGACCTGTTCGGAAAGAAGGGCCATAGATTTCCGCCTTTGAAGCCGGTATTTGAAGAAAGATGCATTGTTATAAATGAGGAAAATAAAAACGAGATAGAAAATGAGCTGGGCGGCAAGGTTTACGAGACGCCCGGACATACCTCGTGTTCGATCTCTCTCCTGTTAAACGATGGCATATTCTTTGTCGGGGACGCCGCTATGAACGGTTTGCCGAGCTTGCACAGGATTACGATCTGGGCCGAAGATAAGGATTTATTTTATCAAACATGGCAGGAAATATTGAAATTGCCGTCAGAGGAAATCTATCCCGGACATGGAAAGCCGTTTCCCCCGGCAGAGCTTGAACAAAATCTGGGATATGTGCGGCGTATGCGCCTTTATCCTTTGACGCCGGCCGGCGCTAAGGGCTGATCGCCCTGAACAAACCATCCGTTTTACGGATAATCATAATTTTAAGGAGGGATCGGATGGATCTGGTTATAAAGCGGTTTGAGGAATTGTCCGCGGAAGAGCTGTATGAAATATTGCAGGTCAGGGTTGCGGTGTTTGTGGTGGAGCAGAACTGTATTTATCAGGAGATCGATGGGAAGGACCGTCACTCCTATCATGTGCTTCTGAAGGATGATGAGGGAATTCAAGCCTATTTAAGGGTTGTTGACAGGGGAATATCCTTTGAGGAGGTATCGATTGGGAGGGTGCTGACGCTGAAGCGTGGATGCGGACTTGGGAACAGGATCCTTTCCGAAGGGATCAAGGTTGCCAGGGAAAGAATGAGTGCGGAAGCCATAAAAATCGAAGCCCAATCGTATGCCAGACAGTTTTACGAGAATTTTGGTTTTGTACAGGTGTCAGAGGAATTCTTGGAAGACGGAATCCCGCATATAGAAATGCTCTGGAAAGAAAATTTTAAGAGTGAAACGGAAAGAGAATTCTAAGTGCGGAGAAAATAGAAGATAAATAGAAGATAAAAGGAGGAATTTAGCTTATGTTGATCGATATTACTTTAAAGGTTACGCCGAAAATGGTGGAGGATGCTAACGCCAGTGAAAACAGGAGTCTTACAGGCCACCTTGGTACACATTTTGATGTGATGAATAAGGAATTTCCGCTGGAATACACAAAGCGCAAGGGAATCGTGTTCGACGTAAGCCAGGTGACGGACCGGGATATCTCATCGGAAGATATTGATTTAAACAGGGTGTCGGATCAGATGTTCGTCGCCTTCTATACCGGATTTATCGAGAAAGTCGGATACGGGGGGCCGGTCTATTTCGCCGAGCACCCTCAGCTGTCAAATGAATTGATCGATGATCTGCTTGAGAAAGGCGTTTCCATCATCGGTGTGGATTTTGCCGGAGTGCGCAGGGGGAAGGAACATACGCCAAAGGACCAGTATTGCGCGGACAGGGGCGTTTTTGTCATCGAGAACCTTCGCAATCTGCAGGAGGTGCTCGCTCATGGAGACGGCTCCTTCACCGCAAACACCTATCCTGTGAGCTATGCGGAGATGACGGGACTGCCCTGCAGGGTTATCGCGGAATTGTAATTCATTATTTTTGTTACAAGAGGGATAAAATGGCTATAATATATTAAAAATAAAGGGGGAAGAATGGATGAACAGTTTGTTTTCGGAATTTCGTATCAAGAATCTATCCATAAAGAACAGGATCGTAATGCCGCCGATGTGCATGTACTGTGCGCCTGACAGCGGGATGGCAACAAATTGGCACGTTGTTCACTATGCGACAAGAGCAGTAGGAGGCGCCGGCCTGATCATTGTGGAAGCGACCGGAGTTTCGCCGGAGGGAAGACTGACCTCCAACGATCTGGGGATTTGGGATGACGCCCATATCGACGGCTTGAAAGAAATCGTCCGCGCGGTCCATGAAAACGGAGCGAAAATAGGGATTCAGCTCAATCACGGAGGCAGAAAGTGTACCGCAGAAGGCGTTGAGATCGAAGCGCCGTCCCCGATTCCCTATGAGGAAGGGGATGCAGTTCCGAGAGAAATGTCAAAGGAAGATATCGCAGACACGGTTCAGGAATTTAAACGCGCCGCCGCCCGGGCAGAGAAGGCGGGGTTTGATCTGATTCAGATCCACGCGGCCCACGGATATCTTCTCAACGAGTTCTTATCTCCGCTGACAAATCACCGGACGGACGAATACGGAGGCTCCCCGGAAAACAGAGTAAGAATCCTCGGAGAAGTGCTCGATGCGGTCAGCGCCGTCTGGCCTGCGGAGAAGCCGATTGAAGTGAGGGTCACTGCCGAGGATTACCAGGAAGGCGGGAATCATGCCGAGGATCTGGGCCATATGCTGAATCTGGTAAAGGACAAGGGAATTGACTCGGTCAATGTCAGTACCGGAGGACTGGTTCCCGTCGTGCCGAAAGCATATCCGGGCTATCAGGTGCCGAGCGCAGTTACGATAAAAGAAATGACGGGCTTGCCGGTGGCGGTCGGCGGCCTGCTTTCCGATGCGAGGGGAGTGGAAACGCTGATTGCGGAAAATAAGGCAGACATGGTCTATCTGGGAAGAGAACTGCTTAGAAATCCGTACTGGGCGCTTTACGCGGCAAAGGAATTGAACGTTGATCTGGAATGGCCCAAGCAGTATGAAAGGGCAAAACCCAGATAATCTTGGGCGGAGGGTGCTCGGCTCGCATAATGGATAGGCGCGACTTTCGCGCTGCAGGGGGGATATGATCACGAATGATAGAATGGGGTATTATCACGAATGAAGGAATATAAAAGAGTTCCAAAACACATCGGCGTGATTCCTGATGGAAACCGCAGGTGGGCAGTCGATCGGGGCATGGAAAAAAAGGATGGGTACCATTACGGAATCAGCCCCGGTTTTCAATTATATGAGCTTTGTTCGGAACTCGGGGTGAAGGAGTTGACCCTGTACGGGTTCACTGTGGACAATACGAAACGGCCGGCGGTCCAGAAGGAAGCGTTTCAGCGAGCCTGTGTCGACGCGGTGATGGAGCTGGCCGGAAGGGATGCGGAGCTTCTGGTGGTGGGAAACACCGATTCCCCTTGCTTTCCCCGGGAACTGATCCCTTTTACGGATCGCGTGAAGTTCGGAGACGGCAAGATCAAAATCAACTTCCTGGTGAATTATGGCTGGGATTGGGATCTGCACCATCAGGGAGGACTGGCTTCAAAGGATATCTCCAGAATCGATCTGGTCATCCGGTGGGGAGGCAGGAGGAGGCTCAGCGGCTTTCTTCCGATCCAGTCTGTATATGCCGACATCTACGTTCTGGACGAGCTATGGCCGGATTTTTTGCCGGAACAGCTCTACAGGGCCTTGGACTGGTATCAGGTACAGGATGTGACGCTGGGAGGATAGAGTTCCGCGGCTCTGAACCGTTTCCGGAGTACTGACAGAGTCAGATTTCAGACCCCATCAAGTATACAATATTCCTGCCCGAAATGTTCCAATATTAAATTGCTTTCGGTATCCTTTTATGTTAGATTTAATGCATAGAACATTAGAGGAAAAGGAATATTCAGCAATGAAAAAACTTTTGATTTTGGTGATCGAGGGCTGCTCTCTGGAATACATTTCCCTGGAAAATACGCCCAACATTTATCGCATCGCAAAGGATGGTTTCTGCAAGTGTGTGAAGGCAGCCGTCCCGACAATATATAATGTGAATCATGTGACGTTATTGTCCGGAAAATTTCCCTGTGAGCATAAGGTGATCGGAAACTCCGTTTACCATCCCGAGACGGGAGCTGCAGAGCTTCTTGGAAATTCCGGACCGAAAGAGATCGAGACGATCATGGATTTCATGCGCGGGAAAGGAGCTTCCACCGCGCTGCTTACCGTGAGGAACGAGGTCCTGGAAACTTTGGGGAGAAGTGTGGATTTCGGCATCAGTGCCGAAGCGCCGAAGGATATTCTGCTGCGCTTTCTGGATATGCCCGAACCGCCCCCTGTGGAGAGTCTTCAGGCCGCCACATGGATATTAGAAGTATGTTATCGGCTGGTGAAGAAAAATTCCATCGATGTGATCTACTGTGCCACCAATGACGCGCTGATGCGCAAATATGCGCCGGATTCCAAAGAATCGATCAGACAGATGAGAAAGATCGACGAGTGGCTTGGAAAGATTTACGATCTGGATCACGACAGGGAAGTCTATATTACCGGCGGCTATGGGATGGGCGGAAAGCCCCGCCTGATCAACCTTCAGACCGTACTGGAGCGCAATGGATTTCATGTGTACTGCCACGCGCCGTTTCAAGACAAAGTTTCGGAGCAGAAGGCGAAAAAAAACGATGGACCGAAACCGCTGAACCAGATCGGTATGCGGTGCCTGTACCTTGCGGATGACAGCGATCAGAAGAGAGAGGAACTCGTGAACTTTTTGGAGTCGGCTCCCTATGTGGATATGGTA
>CAMJRV010000202.1 GCA_946408315.1 uncultured Bacillota bacterium
CTACGGGAATGACAGGATATCAGGAAACCCTGACGGACCCAAGCTATTACGGCCAGATCGTGACCCAGACCTTTCCGCTGATCGGAAATTACGGTTTGAACGATTCTGACGTGGAGTCGGCAAAACCGTGGGTCAGAGGATATGTCGTGAGAGAATGGTGCGAAGAACCTTCCAACTTCAGGAGCTTGTATAATTTGGACGAATATCTGAAGGAGCACGGAGTGCCGGGGATTTATGATATCGACACAAGGGCGCTTACGAAAAAGATCAGGGAGCATGGCGTGCTGAACGGAACGATTACTGCAGAGCTGCCTGGGGATATGAGCGCTTTTCTCATGGAATTGAAAGGCTACGCCATCCAGGACGCGGTAAAGACCGTATCCTGCACGGAGAAGACCTTTTATCCCGCAGAGGATGAAGAATTCCGGGTGGTTTTATACGACTACGGTTACAAGGGCAACATCCTTCGGAGCCTGTTGCAGAGAGGATGCAGCGTAACGGTAGTGCCTTACGACACGCCGCTTTCCGAGATTCGGGAACTTAAGCCGGACGGCATCATGCTTTCCAACGGGCCGGGAGATCCCGCAGAAAACACGATCCCGATACAAATTCTGAAGGAGCTGATGGAAAGCGGAATTCCGATCTTTGGAATCTGCCTCGGTCACCAGCTGCTTGCCCTGGCGAACGGGGCCAGGACAGAGAAACTGAAATACGGACACCGGGGGGCCAACCAGCCTGTTGCCGACAAGGAACGGGGCCGGGTTTTTATTACGAGCCAGAACCACGGTTACGCTGTGGTGGGAGATACGCTGGACCCGAAGATCGGGACGGTGAGCCATGCCAACGGAAACGACGGAAGCTGCGAGGGGATCGCCTACGCAGGCGGGAATGCCTTTACGGTGCAGTTTCATCCCGAGGCTTGCGCCGGGCCGCAGGATACCCATTACCTTTTCGGCCAGTTTATCGGGATGATGTCTCGGGGATAGCGAGGGAGGAGCAATATGCCATTCAATAAAGAGATAAAGAAAGTGATGGTAATCGGTTCAGGGCCGATCATCATCGGTCAGGCCGCCGAATTTGACTATGCGGGGACCCAGGTCTGCCGCACGCTGAAGGACGACGGCATCGAAGTGGTACTGGTAAATTCCAACCCGGCTACCATCATGACGGACAAGACGATGGCGGACAAGGTTTACATCGAGCCCCTTACGCTTCCTGTCCTGAAAAAGATCATAAAACTGGAGCAGCCCGACAGCATCCTGCCGACGATGGGCGGACAGACCGCCCTGACCCTTTCCATGCAGCTTGCCAAGGAGGGCTTTCTTGCGGAGCACGGCGTCAAGCTGCTGGGAGCATCGGTAGAGACGATAGACAAGGCGGAAGACAGGCAGCTTTTTAAGGATATGCTTGCCTCCATCGGAGAGCCGGTCATTCCCTCCAGGGTCGTGACCGATATGGACGACGCGCTGGAATTTGCCGAGGAAATCGGCTATCCGGTCATCGTACGGCCCGCTTATACGCTGGGCGGGACCGGGGGAGGAATCGCGACCACGAAAAAACAGCTGATAAAGATCGGCGAGAACGGTCTGCGGCTCAGTCCCATCAATCAGATCCTGGTAGAAAAAAGCGTGTCGGGCTGGAAGGAAATCGAATTTGAAATTTTGCGGGACAGCAAAAATAATACGATCACCGTCTGCTCTATGGAAAACGTCGATCCGGTAGGCGTACATACGGGAGATTCCATCGTCGTCGCCCCTGCGGTGACCCTTTCCGACAAGGAGTATCAGATGCTCCGGACCGCGTCTATCAATATCATACAGGCACTGGGTGTGGAAGGCGGCTGCAACTGCCAGTTTGCCCTTCATCCGGAAAGCTTCGAATATGCCGTGATCGAGGTCAATCCCAGAGTGTCCAGGTCTTCGGCCCTGGCCTCCAAGGCGACCGGATATCCGATCGCGAAGGTCGCGTCCAAGATCGCGATCGGTTACACTCTGGATGAAATCGTCAATTCGGTTACCGGAAAGACTTACGCGTGCTTTGAACCGGCGCTGGACTATCTTGTCGTCAAGTTCCCGAAATGGCCTTTTGACAAATTCGTTTACGCCAAGAGGACGCTTGGAACTCAGATGAAGGCTACCGGCGAGGTTATGGCCATCGGGACCTCCTTTGAACAGGCGATGATGAAGGCTGTGCGCTGCATCGAGCTGAATCTGGACACCCTGAACCTGAAAAAGTTAAAAGAGAAAGAAACCCATCTCATCGAAGAATATCTACATCGCTGCGACGACGAGAGGATCTTTGTGGTTTACGAAGCCTTGAAGCGGGGGATCACGATCGATACGATCCACCGGATCACGAAGATCGACCGCTGGTTCCTCCATAAGCTGTTCAATCTGGTGAAGATGGAAGACTATCTGGAGTCGGGAGAGCTGACGCAGGAAAAATACAAGAAGGCCAAGAAGATGGGCTTCCTGGACAAGACGATAAAGGCATTGAGCGGCCAGGAGCCTCCGGAAAAACTGTATCCGGTCTATAAGATGGTAGATACCTGCGCCGCCGAATTCGCCGCAGAAACTCCGTATTTTTATTCTACCTTTGACGAGGAGAACGAGGCGAAGGAATTTATGGAGCAGCACGGCACGGGAAAAAAGAAGGTCATCGTTTTCGGTTCCGGGCCGATTCGGATCGGACAGGGAATCGAATTTGACTACTGCTCGGTCCACTGCGTTTCCGCGCTGAAAGAAGCGGGCTATGAGGCAGTCATCGTAAATAACAATCCGGAAACCGTGTCTACGGACTTTGACATTTCCGACCGGCTGTACTTCGAGCCGCTGACCCCGGAAGACGTGGACGGCATCCTTCATACGGAGCAGCCCTGGGGAGTTGTGGTCCAGTTCGGAGGCCAGACGGCTATCAAACTTACGAAATATCTGAAGAAAAAGGGCGTAAGGATTTTGGGCACCTCTGCCGACAGTATCGACGCCGCAGAGGACCGGGAACGCTTCGATAAGCTTCTGGAGCACTGCGGTATTCCAAGACCCAACGGCAGAATGGCCTATACGACGGAGGAAGCGATCAAAGGCGCGCAGAAGCTGGGCTTTCCGGTGCTGCTCCGGCCGTCCTACGTGCTGGGCGGGCAGAATATGATCATCGCCTATACGAAGGGCGACGTCGTCGAATATATGGATATCATCACCGCTACCGAGCTGGAAAATCCCGTTCTCATCGACAAATACCTGTCGGGAACGGAAGTGGAGGTAGATGCGGTCTGCGACGGGGACGACGTTCTCATCCCCGGGATCATGGAGCATATTGAACGGGCCGGCGTCCATTCCGGCGACTCCATCTCCATCTATCCGCCCCAGACCCTGACACAGGAGACCAGAGACACCATCGTGGAATACACGGGGCGCCTGGCAAAGGAGCTGAGCGTTTCGGGCCTGGTAAACATCCAGTATGTCATCTATGAAGGTCAGGTTTACGTCATCGAGGTGAACCCGCGGTCGTCCAGGACCGTTCCCTATATCAGCAAGGTGACCAATGTGCCTATCGTCGATCTGGCGACCAAGGTAGCACTCGGAGCCAAGCTTGCAGATCTTGGATATGGGAGCGGCGTATGCCCCGAAGGGGATTATGTAGCGGTCAAGGTGCCGGTGTTCAGCTTTCCGAAGCTGCACGATGCCGACAACCATCTGGGGCCTGAGATGAAATCCACCGGAGAAGTGCTGGGCATCGACCACAACCTGGAGACAGCCCTCTATAAAGGCTTGATCGCGGCGGGCTACGAGATGCACAAGGTGGGAGACTGCGTGCTGATCACCGTGAAGGATTCGGATAAGCCGGAGGTAGTGCCTCTGGCAAAGAAATTCATCGAATTCGGATATAAGATCTGGGCGACGAAGGGGACGGCGGAATATTTGAGAGAGCACGGCGTTCCCGCGCTGGTCGTCAACAAGCACGACGAGCCGTCGCCGAATACGAGCGATCTCTTTGATACCGGTGAGGTTGACTTTGTGGTCTCCACTTCCACCATCGGAAGAAAGCCTGCCGTCCATTCGGTGAAGATGAGAAGAAAGGCCATAGAGAGGAACATCGCCTGCCTCACCTCCATCGATACGGCCAACGCGCTGGCCAACAGCCTGCTTATGAGAAAGACGCTGGAAGATTTCAATATGGTGGATATTGTAAAAATCTGAAAGGTTCTGAAACTTTCTCTGTGAATTTTGTAAATTAAAATTGAAAAACTTTCTCTTTGTAGATATAATATTTAAGATAAACGCTAAAGATAAGAATATGCAGAGTATAACCTTATGAAATACAGCGCGACTTTGAATATATATTTGAGGAGGGAAAAGCATTGGGATTTACAGAAGAAGTAGGAATTGACCTTGGAACGGCAAATGTTTTGGTTTATATAAAGGGAAAGGGAGTCGTTCTGAACGAACCTTCCGTTGTTGCGATCAACAGGGATACGAATGAAATACTGGCAGTGGGCGAGGAAGCAAGACAGATGCTTGGAAGAACGCCAAGCAACATCATCGCGGTAAGACCGCTCCGTGACGGCGTAATTTCCGATTATGACGTAACGGAGAGAATGCTGAAGTATTTTATCAGAAAAACCTGCGGAAACAGCAGATTCTTTAAACCAAGAATCATGGTCTGCGTTCCGAGCGGAGTTACCGAAGTAGAGAAAAGAGCGGTCAGAGAAGCGGCCACCCAAGCTGGAGGAAAAGCCGTCTACCTCATGGAGGAGCCGGTTGCGGCTGCCATCGGAGCAGGACTTGATATCGCCAAACCGGACGGCATTATGATTATCGACATCGGCGGAGGAACCACGGATGTCGCCGTCATCTCTTTGGGTGGAATCGTGACGAGCACTTCCGTCAAAGTTGCCGGAGATAAATTTGACGAAGCTATCATCAAATACATGAGAAAAGAGCATAAGCTTTATATTGGAGAACGTACCGCCGAGGAAATGAAGATGACCATCGGCACGGCATATCCGAGAGAAGAAGTTGTTGTGAAGGAATGCAGGGGAAGGGACCTGGTGACAGGACTTCCGAAATCCATTGAAATCACCTCAAAAGAGATGATGGAAGCGTTGGACGAGCCTCTGCAGGTGATCTGCGAGGTTGCCCACGGCGTGCTGGAAAGGACGCCGCCGGAGCTGTCCGCCGACATCAGCAACAGCGGTATTGTGATTACCGGAGGCGGAGCTCTGCTTCACGGAATCGACAAGAGAATCGAGGAACGCACGGGGATTCAGGTCAAGATTGCCGAGGATCCGAAATCCTGCGTAGCCATAGGTACGGGCAAGGCCTTGAATTCAATTGATGTTATCGTAAACAATCAAATGAATAAGAGACCGTATCTTTAAAAAG
>CAMJRV010000203.1 GCA_946408315.1 uncultured Bacillota bacterium
TTCTCTAAGTTTTCAATTTCAATAAACGTTCTTTTGCCCATTATGGTAATGTCCATGCTTTTATAGAAGCTATCATAACCAGTTTCTTCTATTGTACCGGTTTGATAAAGCCAGTCCAGGTTATGGTTTTTGTCAGCAAGATAGCCATCCATAGTAATGCAGCCATAAAAAAATAAACTCATTTTTCAGCCCTCCTTTGATAAGTTCCAATTTATTAAAATGCCCCTCGTGCCTTTCTTATCGAAAAATGTCACTATATCATCTATGCGTGCAGAGGACATATCATTTGCGTCCACACCCGCCTCAAATCGACACAAGTCTTTTTCAATGTTTTCTATTTTAACATTTTTATCTCTCCTTTAATCCACTACTTTTTGCTTAAATGAAATATATTCTCTATTTAAAAATGTATTATACACCACTTACAGTAAAAGGGAATCAAAAGCAGGAAATTATCTGTATTTTTACTTCATATTCTTGAACTCGGCGATAAAAAGGATTCCGTTTCATTCCCAGCTGATCCATAGCCCTTATAGCCGTTATATTTCCAGATTTCTAATCAGCATACATTTTTTCAAACTTGTCGCTTTCTATTCTCTTCCAGCCTTTGTATTTGCCTTCGTTTTGATATCTCCCCGCTTCATGTCTAAACCGCCTTCTTTTAGGCTCAAAAAATAAGAAATACCGTGCTAGAGATTCAAAAATACTTCAAAACTCTAACACGGTTTCCATAAAAATCAGATCGAAATAAACATCATCAATCTATATCGTTTTCCAAGGCGACGGAAAATTTGTTCACAGCTAGGCGCACGCTCAAGTGAGAGCGGAACGTACTTCCCGTACGTGAGCACCGAACGCAGAGTGAGCAACAACGCTGTGGAGAAATTTAACGAGCCTTACTCCCGCCGTAGGTTGCGGGCTTCCAGCTCCCCATGGTCGCTGCAAGCCTCGCCAGCCCTGACAGGGGTAGTACCAACAGTTTTCTCTGCGCTTCACTTGAGAAAAGCTGGGTCCTACTCCCACTCAATCGTTGACGGTGGCTTGGAGGTAATATCATAGACAATCCGATTTACTCCCTTGACCTCGTTCACGATCCGGTTGCTGATCTTCTCCAGGACGTCGTATGGAATACGAGCCCAGTCGGAGGTCATGCCGTCCACGCTGGTGACGGCGCGGATGCCGACGGTGTGGTCGTAGGTCCGGAAGTCGCCCATGACGCCGACGCTGCGGATGTTGGGCAGGACGGTGAAGTACTGCCAGATATCCCGTTCCAGACCGGCCAGGCGGACTTCCTCTCTGAGGATGGCGTCGGATTCCCGAATGATATGGAGCTTTTCTTCCGTGATGTCGCCGAGGCAGCGGATGGCAAGTCCGGGGCCGGGGAATGGCTGACGCCAGACGAGCTCGGAAGCGATGCCGATCTCCTCGCCGACCCTTCTTACCTCATCCTTAAAGAGCAGTCTCAGGGGCTCCAGAAGCTCCAGCTTCATGTCTTCCGGCAGGCCTCCCACGTTGTGATGGCTCTTGATGACGGCCGCTTCTCCGGTTCCGCTCTCCACCACGTCAGGGTAGATGGTTCCCTGAAGCAGGAAGTCGATTCCGCCTTCCTGCTCGTAGAGCTTCTTGGACTCTTCTTCAAATACGGCGATAAATTCCGCGCCGATGATCTTTCTCTTCGTTTCCGGGTCGGACACGCCGGCAAGCTTGCTCAGAAAGCGCTCCTGGGCGTTGACCCTCTTGATCTTCATGTTGAACTGTTTTCCGTAAACCTTCATGACCTGATCGCCCTCGTCCTTTCGGAGCAGTCCATGATCGACGAAGATACAGGTCAGGTTGTCGCCGATGGCCTTATGGACCAGAACGGCCGCAACGGACGAATCAACACCGCCGGAAAGAGCGCACAAAACCTTCCTGTCTCCGACCGTCTGCTTGATTTCCTCGATCTTAGTCTTGGCGAAGTTGGCCATGGTCCACGTGGGTTCACAGCCGCAGACCTGATACAGGAAATTCTTCAAGAGATCCTGACCAAAGGGGGTATGGTGCACCTCCGGATGAAACTGAACGGCATACAGCCTTTTCCCAACGTGCTCCATGGAGGCAGTTGGGCAGTTGTCCGTAAATGAGGCGACTTCAAACCCTTCCGGAACCTGCTTAATATAATCAGTGTGGCTCATCCAGCAGATGCTCTCGTCCGCAATTCCTTTATACAGCAGGCTGCCGCATTCCCTGTCTCCAGCGCTGCTTCCCTGCATAAGCTTCACCCGGCCATATTCCTTGTAATCGGGGCTCACTACCTCGCCGCCGAGGACGTGGGCCATGAGCTGGGCGCCGTAACAGATTCCGAGAATCGGAATTCCCATTTCAAAAAGCTCCTTCGGCAGCGTCGGCGCTCCCTCTTCATATACGCTGGCAGGTCCGCCGGTAAATATAATCCCCATGGGCCGGCTTTCCTTTACCCGTTCCAGGCATTTCGTGTAGGGAACGATCTCGCAGTAAACGCTGGCCTCCCTGACTCTCCTGGCAATCAACTGGTTGTACTGTCCGCCGAAATCGACGACTAAAACACCTTTAAAATCCATCCTTATATCATCATATCCTTTCTCAACTGAAAAATTCCAAGCCGGCTAAAGCCGGGTAATTTCTGTATGGCACCTTCCTGACATTCGTTTCACGAATGTGGATAGGTGCTCAACTGAAAAATTTCAAACCGACCGGGGCCGGGTAATTTCTGTATACCGCTCTATCTTACCTGACTGGAGGCGGTTTCCTTCAAAATAACGTCGTGGGCTCCGCCCTCCACGATGCTTGTGGCGGATACCAGGGAAATCTTCGTGTATTTCTGCAAATTCGGAATATCCAGGACGCCGCAGTTGCACATGGTGGACTTCACCTTGTTCAGGGAAAGGGTCACGTTGTCCTTCAGAGAACCGGCATACGGCACATAGGAATCCACGCCCTCTTCAAAGGAGAGCTTGCCGTCGCCGCCCAGGTCGTAACGCTGCCAGTTTCTGGCCCTGTTGGAACCTTCACCCCAGTATTCCTTTACATAATTCCCATTAATGTTAAGCTTGTTGGTCGGGCTTTCATCAAACCTTGCAAAATACCGTCCCAGCATGAGGAAGTCGGCTCCCATGGCGAGGGCCAGCGTCATATGGTAGTCGTACACGATTCCGCCGTCGGAACAGATCGGAATATAAACGCCCGTCCTCTCATAATATTCGTTCCTCGCTTCCGCAACCTCGATGACGGCAGTCGCCTGCCCACGTCCGATGCCCTTCTGTTCCCGGGTGATGCAGATGGAGCCGCCGCCGATTCCGACCTTGATGAAATCGGCCCCCGCTTCCGCAAGGAAAAGGAAACCCTCCTTATCGATGACGTTGCCGGCGCCGATCTTTACGTCGTTGCCGTATCTGCTCCTGACAAAGTTGATCGTCTCCCGCTGCCACTCGGAAAAGCCTTCGGAAGAGTCGATGCAGAGTACGTCCGCACCGGCATCCACCAGAGCAGGGATTCTTTCCTCGTAATCTCTCGTATTGACTCCGGCGCCTACCATATATCTCTTGCCTGCATCCAGCAGTTCGTTCGGATTTTCTTTGTGGGAATCGTAATCCTTCCGGAAAACGAAATAGATGAGCCTCTGGTTTTTATCGATGATAGGAAGGGCATTCAGCTTGTGGTCCCAAAGCATGTCGTTGGCCTCCGACAGGGTGACCCCTTCATTGGCGTAGACGAGGGCGGAAAAGGGGGTCATAATATCCGAAACTTTTGTTTCCAGCGACATTCTGCTGACGCGGTAATCCCTGCTCGTTACGATTCCCTGTATTTTGCCGTCCGCCGTACCGTCGTCGGTGACCGCCACCGTAGAGTGGCCCGTCCTCGCTTTCAATGCCAGAATATCCTTCAGGGTCTGGTCCGGCCTCAAGTTGGAATCGCTTTTGACGAAGCCCGCCTTATGACTCTTGACCCGCTTCACCATCGCCACCTGACCTTCGATCGTCTGCGAGGCAAAAATAAACGAAATTCCACCTTCTTTTGCCAGTGCGACCGCCAGCCTGTCGTCGGAAACGGACTGCATGATCGCAGAGACCAGTGGAATGTTCATGGTAATTTCCGGGTCTTCCCCTTTTTTAAACTTTACAACCGGTGTTTTCAGATTGACATTCTCTATCTTGCACTCTTTTGACGAATATCCCGGTACCAGGAGATATTCGCTGAAGGTGCGGGATGGTTCATTGAAATAAAAAGCCATTTCGTTCCATTCTCCTCCTTAATGATTTTCCTGCAGAAACTCCTCCAGCGTCAGACCTTCTTTATAGATCTCCTCCGCAGCGGCACGTCCTACATATCTTATATGCCAAGGCTCGTATTGATAGCCTGTGATATCCTCTTTACCCTTTGGAAAACGGATAATAAAGCCAAACTCATGGGCATGTCCGGCAAGCCATTTTCCCTCCGGGGTCTCTCCGTATTCATTGGACAGCTGGTAGCCGACGCTCGGAGAGGAAACGTCGACAGAAAGCCCGGTCTGGTGCTCGCTCTGTCCCGGCTTTGCGCTGTATTTGTTGGCGGCCTCTTCCCCTTCCTTTTCAACGTAGCTGTCGAAAAGGATCTTCTGAAAGTCGTAGGAGCGGTAAGCCGTAGTCATCTTCAGTACGATTCCCTCCTGGCTGGCCTTGTCCACCATTCGGTGAAACGCAGCCGCCGCTTCCGCGCGCATATATCTTCCCGCCTTGGAACGATCCGGCGCAAAATACTTGATTTCCGTCAAATCATCAGGCTTATAGCTTTTGTCAATGGGATTTTCCTTGTTGACCAGAATCAGAAACCCCTTCTCCCTGGCTTCTTCCAGAGTCTGGGATCCATTTCCGTCGTCCTCACTGGTTCTGCCGCTTTCGCTGTCACCGCCGTTTCCGGCAGGATCTTCCGACTGGGGGTTCTCCCCGCCGCCCTGGGAACCAGTGCCGTCCGCGTCCTGACCACCCTCCTGATTTTGACCCGGATTATTGGGTTCTTCTTTCCCTACGATGATCTTCGTCGGTCCGTCCGCGCCGCCGATGATTTTGGTCGGGCCGTCCGGACTTCCGATGATCCCGAGGGACCAGGCATTTCCAGAACCGTTTGCCGTCCATACAAGGCTTTCGATCAAAAAAAGTGCGATCACGATTATGGCCTTTATTCTCTTCTCGTTTAACATGGCTGTCCTATCCTATCTATGCAAATCGATGCGTTTTCCTGCTTGATGTTTCTCTATCTTAATTATGGGAAAAGTAGCTGCGATTTAAACCTTTCCATCAAATGGAAGCGGCGCGGCACTTTATCATTAAAAT
>CAMJRV010000204.1 GCA_946408315.1 uncultured Bacillota bacterium
GATTGTAAAAGAAGACGCGCTTTTGCCGTTACTCTTTTCTTGATCCTGCGCCAAGTCCGGTTTCGGAGCGGTACTGTCGACGGTCGGAACAGGGTTTACGACGTTCTTCTCTTCTTCTGGCTGATTATCATCTCGCGCAATATTAATATTATCATCAGAATTGAGATCAAGCTGGCTAAAATTAGATCTCATCGTAAAAATGGAAGCAATCGCAACCACGCAGAAACATAATACAAGTGCAACAGCTACTCTGTCATTTGGCTTTTTATTATTCAATCGCATATAAAACACCTCCAACAGTATTATTTCCTTCTTTCCTGGAATTCATACTGTCAGAGATTTTTCAATTCATATTTTTTTCATGATCCTGACCGTTGATTATGAATGCTTTGCGGAATCTAAAGAAAAAGAGTAAAAATTGGAGATAAAATTGCAGTCAGCGTGCCGGCGATAGCCATGGCAAGACTGCTCATGGAACCCTCTACCTCGCCCTCTTTAAATGCTCTGGCCGTTCCGACGGCATGGCTCATGCTCCCCAGGGCGATTCCCCTTGCCACGTCATTTTTTACTCTCATCAGTTTGAGGATTTCCGGTCCGAAGACGCCCCCGAAAACTCCTGCAATTACGACCAGAGAAACGGTCAATGACGGGATCCCGCCGATAATGCCTGAGATTTCGATGGCAATGGGGTTGGTCGCGCTCTTCGGCAGCATGGAGATCAGGATGTTCCGGTCCGTACCCATCAGCTTTCCGATCACAACGATGGCTGTCATCGTAGCGACGGTCCCCGAGATGATTCCGGCAAAAATGGGCAGCGCATGCCTCTTCAGCACATGCAGGTTCCGATAAAGCGGTACGGCGAGGACCACAGCCGACAGCGGAAGAACGTAATTCAAGACTACATTCTGCTCATAGTAGACTTCATAGGGAATCTTCCCATAGATTAAAATCAATATGATAACCGCAGAAGAGGTGAGGACCGGCTGCAGTACCGTCCATTTCGTCCTGTCATAAAGAACCTGTCCCGCCCAGTAAAACCCTATGGTCATCAGCATTCCCGATATGGGGTTTGCCTGAAACAATTCATTCCACATCGCTTCCACCCAACCCCTTCCTGATCCTCCTCCGTTCGCTGACCCCGATAAAAAGCTCCGTCACCTTTGCCGCCACAAAAAAGCCGATCAGAATACTGAGCAGCAGGGGAACCACAATCCGAAGGAATTGCTCGCCGATCAGGTCAAAGTATTGCATGATTCCGACGGTTGGCGTAATGAAAAAGACTGCCAGGTATCGGATGATAAAATCGCTCACCCGGTCTACATGATGAAGCTTCACGGCTCCAAAGCAGAGTGCGGCGAACAGGATGACAAAGCCCAGTACATTTGCGGGAATCGGCAGGTGAAATGCGCCGGTCAACGCATATCCGAGAAACAAAGCGGATAAAATAATAAAAAGCTGCTTCAATACCATAATCTTCTCCTATATTCTGCCCGAACTTCAGCGCCGTCCGGCAGAATTTTTGCTAATGTACCTATTTTAGCATAAAAAATCTTGCCGACATATACTTTTTGTATTATAATAGTCCCAATTTACTTGAAGCATGATGCGTAGGTTACATGTGAAAAAATATTCAAATATCATACATAGATAAGGCAGGTGACAATTAGTATGACTTATAAGATGGCGGAGGCCAACAACAGAGTGATTCCGGTGGAAGATAAGATTTTCGGAATCAACCAAAAAGCAAAAGAAATGGCAGCAAGGGAAGGGGCCGGCAAGGTCGTCAACGCAACCATAGGCTCTCTTCTTGATGATGCGGGCAATCTCGTGATCCTTTCTTCTGTCGTAGAAGTGCTGAAAAACTTAACCCCGATCGATTATGCGGATTACGCTCCTATCGCAGGAACGCCGGATTTTATCAAATCGATGAAGAGAGCGGCTTTTGGAAGCTATGTTCCGAAAGGATATACAGAAGCAGTGGCGACTCCCGGAGGAACGGGAGCGATCAGAAATACGATTCAAAACTACTCAAAACGCGGGGATCAGATACTGACCTCCGATTGGTACTGGAGCCCTTACAGCACCATCGCCCAGGACATCGAACGCTCGATCACGACCTATACCCTGTTTGATGAAGAAGGCAGGTTTTACGCCGCTTCTTTTGAAGGCAAGATCAAAGAGCTTCTGGCGAAGCAGGACGGTCTGGTAATCATTCTGAACACACCGGCACACAACCCTACGGGCTACAGCTTCACACTGGAAGACTGGGACAAAATCATAAAGATCGTCAAGGACGCCGCAGCCGACAGCAGCAAGAAAATAACGCTTCTTGTCGACGTAGCATATCTGGATTTTGCAGGCGATGAGGAGGAACACAGAAAGTTCTTTCCGCTGCTTGACGACTTCCCGCCGAATATTCTCGTGGTCGTGGCACACAGCCTTTCCAAAAGCTGTACCATGTACGGCATGAGAAGCGGCGCTATGATCTGTATAACTCAGGATAAGGAAATTGCCGATGAATTTAAGACAGTCTGCTCCTTCTCCAGCAGAGGCACTTGGTCCAACTGCAACAGGGCGGCTATGGCTACCATCTCCAGCATCTATGCGGACGAGGAACTTTTGGCAAAGGTCACCCGGGAACGCCAGGCCTTCTGCCAGATGCTGCTTGACAGAGGCAATGCCTTTGCAAAGGCGGCGGACGAAGCCGGTTTGAAGACCGTGCCGTTCCAGGCAGGCTTTTTCGTAACCGTTCCGTGCGAAAACGCGGATGCAGTCGGGCTTGAGCTTCAAAAGGAAGGGATCTTCGCCGTTCCTGTAGGAAAAGGACTGCGCGTATCCGTAGCTTCCGTTTCGGAAGAGAAGTGTAAAATGCTTCCGGCTGCCATGAAAAAAGCGATCGACAAGGTAAACGGATAAAAAGCCAATTCACCATAAAAAAGACCGCACATAATTCTCTGCCTGCACTGGCTGGCGCAAGCATAGGATTATGTGCGGTTTTTATTTTACCTGCACCTTGCAGTAATTGATCTTCTTTCCCACAACCCGGAATTTATCCTCGTATTCCGTGGTGGTCAGCCTCGCCGCAAGATCGGTGCTGTGGAGGTCGGCTGTAGATTCCAGAAGCGTCATGCCGCTTTCCGCGAACTCGTGAAGGGCAAAATCAAACATGTCGTCGTTATCGGTCTTGAACTCGACACAGCCGCCCTCTTTCAGGATCTGCCGATATCCTTCCAGATATCTGCCATGGGTCAGTCTGCGCTTGGCGTGACGGTCTTTCGGCCAGGGATCGCTGAAATTCAGATAGATGCCGGACAGCTCGTCCTCCTCGAAATATTCGCACGCATCCCGGATATATTCTTTTAGAAAGACAATATTTGTGAGCCCTTCCTGTGCCGCCTTCTCCAAAGCCCGCAGGATGATGCTTCCCCTGCCTTCGACGGCGATGTAATTTCGGTCCGGATTCTGTTCGGCAAGGGTCATGATAAACTTTCCCTTGCCGCAGCCGAATTCCGCATAAATTCCATGATCGTTTTGAAAGAGCTCCCGCCACTTTCCTTTCATGGCCTTTGGTTCCTCGATCAGATATTCGTGATATTCCGAGATCCGTTCCTCTTCATTTTTTACTTTTCTTTGTCTCATAATCTCCTCGTTTGTCCATCTATCCGACGCGCGTATTCCCATAGAATACCGCGCATCAGGCTTATTCGTATATTTCTACGGCATCGCCGATTTCCGCCTGATCCCAGAGCCACATGATATCTTCGTCCTCCAGGGCGATGCAGCCTGCCGTCCAGTCTCTGGAAGAGCCCATGCCGTGAATTCCGATCTTCCCTCCCAGGATGGTTTCCCAGCAGGGCCGTCTTCCGCTCTCAATCGACAGCCTGATCAGATCAAACTCATCCTGGGAGATCAGGCCTTCGGCAAGACCCCGTTCCGCGTCCTGGATATTGGGGTAACTGATGCCTAAAAACAGCGTAAATTTGCTCTGCTTATTTTTCGTACAGATGTAATATCTTCCCTCCGGCGTTCTTCCGTCGCCGTCCCGGAGTTTCTGCCCTTTCGGGGAAAATCCCAGGGAAATTTTAAAGCTCCGGTTCAGGGAATCATCTTTCCAGAACTCAAGCGTTCTCTTTCCCTTGTAAACTTTGATGATATTCATATATTCCCTCCCCTCTCTGATTGCCTCTGCCCGTCATTCCATCACGATTACGATCATTTCTCCCGGAGTATACCAATCGTAAAGGAATTTTGCATGCGAAGTGAAGTTTCTGACACACTTATGGGACAGGGGAACGGTACCCAGCGTCTTGGAATATTCGATCTTTCCGGGGTCAATGCGCCCGCCTTCCGAATTGAATTTATAATTGACCGGAACGCCATGCACATAGGCGCCTCCTGCAAACCGGACGGCCCAGGGCGCATACCCTTGAATCGATGTGGTTCCGTCCTTATAGTAAAAGAAGCGCTCTCTTTTCTCGATGGCATAATAATATCCAAGGGGGGTGGGCTGATGATATTTGCCGGCAGTGCCCGTCGTCGCCAAGGTATAGGATACGACCTTCCATTCCGTGCCGATCTTTTCAAAGACGACTTCGTTCTGATTTCCCCGGTCTATTACGATCGCCTTCTTGATCGTTGTCACCGCCGCAGGGGTAGCCACATACTTGGCGGGAACGAAATAAACCCCTTCATCCTTTACCAGTGAGACTCGCGCATATTGAGCTCCGGAGGACAGAACTCTCACAAGGGTACCGTCGCCCAAATAGCTGAATTCCTTTAAGTTGGATGGGTCGGGATATCCCGGCGCGCTCTGGCTCCTTCTGCCGCCCGTTTGATCCAGCTCTCCGCCCTGATAAAGAGGCGCGTAGCCCTTTAGATTATGGTAATTGTTGATATAGGTCAGAGGTCCTTTTTCCGACGTTTTTTCCGCCGTTAAAACCGCATCGTGCATCTTATCAAACTGAAACACCTTTTTGACCACCGCGTCACCATTGACAAAACCGAAATACGGCTTCCCCTTCTCCTGCCATGTGACGTGATACCATTTCCCCTCGCTGGTTATGGTCTCAACATAATCCAGCTTTTCATTTTTCGGCGCGGTTTTTAGAATAGGCTCCGCCGCGGAAGGCCCCTTCCTGATATTGACGGCTCCATTTTGAGCCAGTATGTAGGTATAGGTGAGTGGATATTTATCGTATTTCAACTGAAAACCCACCTCCGGCTCAACGATCTCACACGTCACATCTGAGGGCTCCTGTTCTTTCTCGATGGCCGATTTGGTCAATTCCTCACTGCTGTCTACCAGCTCCGGCGCAAGCGAATCC
>CAMJRV010000205.1 GCA_946408315.1 uncultured Bacillota bacterium
ATCCCGAGAAATGCCCGTGGTCCCGATGATATTGCCGTAATCGTTAAAAACCGGGCTCTTAAAGACTTCATTCCATTTTCCGTTTTCATTTTTTTCTTCAAAATGGACCTTTTTCCGCTTGGTGATAATGTCGATATCGCCAAAGAGGAAGGTATCAGCCTGAGCTTTCGAAAATATCTCGAAATCATATTTTCCTATGACGTCCTCTTTCAGACAGTCGTATTGATCTTCAAAAGACTTGTTTACTGCCATATATCTGCCCTGCAGGTCCTTGAACCAGGCGACGAAGGGCAGATTGTCCAGGATGACCTGCATCTGCGATATGGGTTTTATGGAACTGTCGGTCTCGATTACGTCAAAGATGATGGAATGTATGTATTTCTTGTTATTCAGCGTGATTGCGCTGGAATTGACTCTGACATTTTTGAGTTCTCCGGTAGAAATCCGGTGCTTGGCGGCGAAACTGTTCTTTACATGGGAAGCGGCTAAATTAATTTGAGTGTAGACTTGATCCGGCCTTATCATGCTCAGATCGGTAACCTTCTTTTCAAGGAGTTCCTGATAGCTGTACTTGTAAAAAGTACATGCGGCGTAGTTGGCGTCTGCGATCTGCAATGTTTCATAATCGATGATCAGCATGACGGAAACATTGTTTTGAAAGAAGGCATTATAAAATTTGTCATCTTCATTTTGAAAATTGACCCCCATATCTCTTTTTCCTCTATTCCTCGTACAAATACCTCATTGATTTTCAAAATTCTACATAATTATATCAAAGATTAGACCAATAAGGTGACGTTTCGATCAACAAAGTCACGCTTTAATCGACAGAAGATGACAAAGGATCGCGGCAATTGGGTCTAGAATTTCAAAATCGGAGAGATGCACCGGTCCAGGATGCCCTGCATGTATGCGATGAGGACGCCGTAGTTGGTAACGGAAATCTCTTGATCCTCGGCGCACTGAAGCCGGTATTTCACTTCTCGCTCGTTGAGCATGCAGCCTCCGCAGTGGACGACCAGTTTCAGCCCATTTAAGTCTTCCGGGAACTCGGTTCCGCTGGAAAATCGGAATTTGAGGTCTTTCCCCGTGTACTGCTGAATCCAGCGAGGCAGTTTTTTTGTTCCGATATCGTCACACTGCCTGTGATGGGTGCAGCCCTCCGCGATCAGGACCGTATCTCCGTCCTGCAATCGTTCCAGGGCAGACGCTCCCCTGACCGCCAGACCGAGGTTGCCTTTGTGCCGGGCAAACAGGATGGAAAAGGAAGTCAGCGGGACATCCTCCGGCGTTTCAGAAGATACCCTGGCGAAAACCTGGCTGTCGGTGATGACGATGCGGGGCTTTTTCCCGAGGGTCTCCAAGACTTCCGTGAGCCCGGTTTCCTTGACGACGATGGCGGCTGCGCCGGCTTCCAGCACATCTCTGATGGTCTGCTGCTGGGGCAGGATCAGGCGGCCTTTCGGGGCTGCTGAGTCGATGGGAACGACCAGGACCACAAAGTCCCCCGGGGAAAGCAGGTCGGCGACGATGGGGTATTGAGACAGACCGGCCGGGACCAGCTTTGCGATCCGTTCCTTCAGTTCCTGTATATTTTCTCCCGTCACCGAACTGACCTGGAGGATATTTTCCGATGGAAGCTCCTCCGTGGAAAGGCCTCTTGCGCCGGTGGCCGCCCGCTCAAAGGCCGCTGTCTGTTCAAAAAACGCTTGATCAGGGGCCGCCGCCCGCTCAGAAGCCGCTGTTTGCTCAAAGGCCGCCGCCCGTTCAGAATCCAACGCCTGTTGGTTGACGAGATCAATTTTATTGTAAACAACCAGGAAAGGAATGTTCTTTTGCCGAAAGCGGCGGATCATACCGAAATCCTCTGCTGTCATACCCAATGTGGCGTCAACCACGAGGACGGCGAGATCCGTCTTGTTCAAAACCTGATAACCCTTCTGGACCCTGAGCTTTCCCAGATCCCCTTCGTCATCGAGCCCCGGCGTGTCGATCATCATGACGGGACCGAGGGGCAGAAGCTCCATTGCCTTATAGACAGGGTCCGTCGTCGTGCCCTTGACCTCGGAAACGATGGACAGGCTTTGTCCCGTGACGGCGTTGACGACGCTGGATTTCCCGGCGTTCCGCTTTCCGAAGAAAGCGATATGGATTCGGTCGGAGGCTGGTGTGCTGTTTAAACTCATAATTTGTTCCTCCTTCCCTACAGCCTGAAATCCCGGCTGCCGGCCCTGATCTTTTCCAGGTTATCGATCACGATGTTCCGGACCTTTTCTCTCGGAACGTTGTTGATCTCCTTTGCAATCAGCGCTTCTCCCAGTTCCTTTGTCTCCGGGGACGCATAATCTTCCAGATATTCTTTGAGAGTCATCAGGGCATTGGGATGACAGCAGTTCTGGATTTCGCCATTCTTGGAAAGAGCCATAAACCGGTCGCCGGTGCGCCCTTCCCGGTAGCAGGCGGTGCAGAAGCTGGGGATATAGCCCAGCCGCATCAGCCATTGAACGATTTCGTCCAGCGTCCTCTTGTCCTCTACGTCAAACTGCTCCGAACATTCCTCTTCCGGCTCCGGCTCGACGTAGCCGCCCACGCTGGTCCTGGAAGCGCCGCTGATCTGGGAAACGCCGAGATGCAGCACCTTCTCCCGGCAGGCTTTGCTCTCTCTTGTGGAGACGATCATTCCCGTGTAGGGAACGGCGATGCGGATGCAGGCGACGATTTTGGCAAAGGTGTCATCGCTGATCCCGTTGCTGAAGGAATCCGGGTCGATGTCGTCGGCGTGACGGATCCTCGGAACACTGATCGTGTGCGGACCGACGCCGCAGGCTGCTTCCAGATGCTCGCCGTGCATTAAAAGACCCACGAAGTCGTAACGGTAAAGCTCAAGACCGAACAGGACGCCGAGGCCCACATCGTCGATGCCGCCTTCCATAGCCCGATCCATCGCTTCCGTGTGCCATGCATAATCGTGCTTCGGCCCGGTGGGATGGAGCGACTCGTAGCTTTCCTTGTTATATGTCTCCTGAAATAGGATGTATGTTCCGATCTCCGCTTCCCTCAGCTTTCTGTAGTTTTCGACGGTGGTGGCGGCGATGTTCACGTTGACTCTCCGAATGGCCCCGTTCTTATGCTGAATGCCGTATATGGTTCTGACGCTCTCCAGGACGTAGTCGATGGGATTGTTGACCGGATCTTCGCCCACCTCGATGGCGAGACGCTTGTGACCCATATCCTGGAGGGCGATCACCTCTTTTCGGATCTCCTCCTGGGTCAGTTTTTTTCGGGAGATATTCTTATTTTTCGTATGGTAAGGACAGTAAACGCAGCCGTTGATGCAGTAATTGGAAAGATAGAGAGGGGCAAACATCACGATGCGGTTTCCGTAGATATCCTTTTTCATCTGTTCTGCAAGGGCGTAAATTTCCTGATTCTTATCTTCCAGCCGGCAGTCCAGCAGGACGGCGGCCTCCCGGTGGGACAGACCTTGCCGCAGGCGGGCCTTTTCCAGAATTTCGTCGATCAGCTTTCGATTGTCTTGATTGGCCTCGGCGTAGGCCAGAGTTTCCAGGATCTCCTCATGGGAGATAAACTCTTCCGCCTTGGGTGATGTTATATTATACATTTTCATTCCCTCCTCCTTGCTTGTTAAAATTCCGTATTGCCGCGTCGCTGCCATCCTCAGGCTCGATAGCGTATGTCTGTATACGCGTCTCTCGCCTTCGTCCGGTGCGCCTTGCACTACGAAATTTTTCCTGCGCAATCTTAACGATTAAAATTCCGTATTGCCGCGTTGCTGCCATCCTCAGGCTCGATAGCGTATGTCTGTATACGCGTCTCTCGCCTCCGTCCGGCGCGCCTTGCACTACGAAATTTTCCCTGCGCAATCTTTAACGGTTAAAATTCCGTATTGCCGCGTCGTCGGCCTGTTTGGAATCGCTGTCGAACTTTCTGGAATCGCCGCCGACCTGTTTGGAATCGCCGCGATCGACCACGATCTGATATCCGATGCCGCTGATCCTCCTGTCGATACAGCCCCGACATTCGGCGGCTTCGTCGCCGGTGCATATCTTATTATCGTACAGCATATATTTGTCCCTGACTTCCACAGGAGAAAGGTTCGGCATGACCACGTTGGCGCCGGCCAGAATTCCTTTTTCCCGTCCCAGGGGATCGATGGTGCCAAGGGCCGTCGTTGCAGGCAGCAGCACCGCGGGCAACATCAGCCGGATCAACCCCAGCAGGAAGAGAGTCAGCTCGGCAGTACCGCTTTCCTCCGCGGCAAAGGGCGTATCGTGATGGGCGATGAACGGACCGATTCCAACCATCTGCGGCTGAAGTTCATGAAGAAAGATCAAGTCTTTCGCCAGATGTTCCGAGGTCTGGCCGGGGGACCCGACCATAAATCCGCAGCCGACCTCAAAGCCGATTTCTTTTAAGTCCATCAGACATTTTTTCCTTGCTTCAAAGGTCAGAACGGGAGGATGGAGCTTCCCGTAATGGGCCGGGTCGGCGGTTTCGTGCCGGAGAAGATACCGGTCGGCCCCGGCTTCGTAAAAGGACCGGTAGCTTTCATAGGAGCGCTCTCCGATGGAAAGGGTGAGGGCGCAGTCGGGAAAATGGGCTTTTATCGTCCGGATGATTTCCACAAGGACGTCGTCGCGGTAGAAGCCGTCCTCGCCTCCCTGAAGCACGAAGGTGCGGAACCCGAGACGATAGCCCTGTTCGCAGCAGGAAAGGATCTGGTCCTTTGTCAGACGGTACCGGGAAGCGCGGCCGTTGCTCTTTCTGATGCCGCAGTAATAACAATCGTTTTTGCAGTAGTTGGTGAATTCTATGAGGCCTCTCAGATAAACGTCGTTTCCGTAATGTTCCTGGCGGATTCTTCGCGCCTTCTCAAACAGGCATTCGCTCAGCTCCGAAGTCCGGCCGTCGATGAGGGAAACGAATTCCTGTCCTGACAGGACGTGTTCCGCTTCCAGTTTGTCGATCAGATCTTTCAATTGGTCAATCGCAGGATTCATGTATCTCTTCCTTTCACTCTGCCTGTTTGCCGGGCGGCGCCGCCGTTTTGGAGTAAATCGTCTTCGTGTTCACGCCGGGAAGCATTCCCAGCTTTCCTGAGAGGGAGCTGATCACATCGGCGGGGGCGTCTACGGCCACGCTGATGATGGATAAACCTCTCGCCGGGTGGGGGACGCCCATGCGCCCGATGATGTATTCGGCGTGCTGGTGTAGCAATTGGTTTAATTTCTCGACCGAATCAAAGTTTTCCACGATGATTCCGATCAAAGCGACTCTTGATTCCATAAAAATTC
>CAMJRV010000206.1 GCA_946408315.1 uncultured Bacillota bacterium
ATCCTGTATTCCGGCCATGTGGAAGGCTTTTGCCTCGTAACCAGCGACAGTGATTTTACGAGACTGGCATCCAGACTCCGGGAATCGGGGATGGACGTCGTGGGAATGGGAGAGAGCAAGACGCCAAAGGCGTTTATATCGGCCTGCAACAAATTCAAGTATCTCGATCTGCTGGCTTTGGCAGACCAGCCTGTGGAGGTTCCCGCCGAGGTGGCAAAGCCTGTGGAAGAGGAAGAGCGGATGACGAATTTCGACACGATCAAAAAAGCCATCATTACCATCGTTCAGGAAAATTCAGACGAGGACGAATGGCTCTTCATCGGAGATGTCGGCAACAAGCTGCAAAAGAGATATCCTGATTTTGACGTCAGAAATTTTGGCTTCAATAAGTTCACGCCGTTCATGAAATCCCTGGATCTATTTGAAATCAAATCGGAGAGAATCAATGGTTCCAACAATAAGCTGATCTATATCAGGGAAAAATAGCAGGTTCTGACTCCCGTCAGAACCTGTCCCATTTTGCTATATGCCTGTTTCGGCGAGCACTCTGTTGTTCAGCATGAAGAACGCTTCGCTCACCGCTTTCGCAAGCTGATCCGGACAGGATGTATGCTTTCCTTCGCATTGGATCCCCGCCAGCCGTTTTTTGATTTCATCTACGGTCATACCCTCGGCCAGCCTTGCGAGCCCTTTGGAGTTGCCGTCGCAGCCGTTGATAAACTTGACTTTTTTAACGATATCTCCTTCCAGCTCCAACTGTATATGTGTTGAGCAGGTTCCTCGAGTTTTAAAAGTATAGATAATCATTTTTTTACTTTTTCTGCCTTTCTTACGAATATATCCCGAAAATTCTCGAATTCTCGCGATTATTATACCACAATGAAACCAGTGCCGGAATAGGCAAAAATTTTACTTTATTTACAAATTGTTAACATTGTTAACATTGTTAACGGGGGTGAACACGAAAATCGTATGAAAGAAGATGAGATTTTGCTTGCGGGCATCGAGGATAAAATCCGACAGTGCCAGGAAAATTATATGACGACCAACTCGTCCTTTTTGGACATGAGGCAGAGAACGCTGGCGGAAGCCAGGTGCAGACAGCACGCGGGGCTCCGGTATCGCTTTTACGGGGGCTATGAAGACGCCGAGCGGACGGTGGCCGTATTCCTTCCCGATTACGCGGAGTTTTCCGACGACAACCCGCTGGCCCTGCTCAGAATCGCCCAGGACGGATACCGGACTCTTTCCCACCGGGATTATCTTGGTTCGCTCATGGGTCTTGGGATCAAGCGAGAGATGATCGGGGACATCCTGGTTCGGGACGGGGGCGCAGATATCGTAATCAGAAAGGATATGGGAGAGTTTCTCCTTTACAACTATGAGAAGGCTGGCAGGACCGCACTGAAGGCGGAGCTCGTTTCCATTGAAGAGATCATCGTGCCGGAAAACCTGTTTGAGGAAAAGCGGGCCACGGTTGCGTCCCTGCGGCTTGATAATCTCATCGCATCGGCTTTTTCCCTGTCAAGAGGCAGAGCGGTGGAAGCGATTGAAGGCGGAGCGGTATTCGTCAACGGGCTGCAGAGCGAAAAAGCAGACCGCCAAATAAAAGAAGGTGACAAGCTCGTGCTCCGTGGCAAGGGAAAAGTCCTGCTCAAAGAGGTGGGCGGTGTCACCAAAAAAGATCGAGTTTCCGTTGTGCTCCATAAATATCTATAGATCATTTATGGAGTTCAGCCTTTCGGCTTGCGGGTGTTCGCCTCTCAGCGGTCTGAATTGAGCTGCAGGGCGTTTAGGACGACGGCTGCCGCACCGACGCAAACTGTAACGATGCTGAGTACGAAGCTAGCTTTTACGATACCTTTCATGGAAAACACCTCCTTGCTTATTAATCAGCTGCACCTTGTATTGCGAAAAAATTCCTGCGCAACTAATCGCTACTAATTCAAAGTATAGCATAATTTGGAAGGATGTAAAACCTGATAATGGAAAATTTTCTGCCAATTGTGCACAAAAATTGGCCGCCTCAGTAAAATGAGGCGGCCCTATCTCTTGTAAATTAAAGAGTTTATAGAAGTGGTCTTACAATGTCACCGGCATCAGGTTTGAATTGCTGCCATGTTAGCGATTCTAATTCATGATATGCAATAATACAAAAGAGGTGACGGAATTTAACAAGGATTTTCTATTGAAATCGGAGGGCAATCGAATGACCGATAAGAAGAATAGTTCCGGTCCGGGCTCCGGCCTGGAAGCCTTTGCGCTGATCTCCCAATTGGGCCTGACTATAGCGCTCCCTATCGTGTTGGGGGCTGCCGCGGGTCATTGGCTGGATGAGAAATTCGGTACGAAAGTAATCTTTTTTCTGATTCTCCTGTGTTTGGGCGTTGCCGGAGGCTTTGCAGGGGCTTACCGTCAGATCACCGCCGTGAGCAAGTGGAAAAAATAGGCCGGACCAGGATGAATGGGCTGTCGCGGGTCGGCAGAGGCACGGGGCGTCAGGCGAAGAGCCTGCAGAAAAGCGGCAGGATAAACGGAACCAGAAAAGTCAGAAGTGTTCCGGTAATCAGCGTGACAAGACCCAGTTCAACGCCGACGAATTTCGTGACCGGTACGAGCATCGTATCCATGTTTCCGGCTGCCCCTCCGGCGATCGGACTTCCCTTGCTGATCTTTATGAGGAGCGGCAGGAGGAGAACGGTGAAAAATTCCCGCATGACGTTGACGATAAAGCCGTAGGTGCCCGCCTCGATGCCGTATATCTGAGTCATGTAAGCGCCGGTTATGCTGTAATAGCTCATCCCGCTCGCTGAAATCACGGAAATATGGAAGGGCAGATGCA
Source organism: uncultured Bacillota bacterium (assembly GCA_946408315.1). Taxonomy (GTDB): domain Bacteria; phylum Bacillota; class Clostridia; order Peptostreptococcales; family Anaerovoracaceae; genus Anoxybacterium. The sequence continues at coordinate 2,843 of CAMJRV010000206.1, forward strand.
GGAGCAGTCCTGCGGCAAACCCTCCGATGACGCTTCCTGCAAAGATCGCGGCGGAAAGATAAATTACCTTAAACCCGAGAACCCTGAGATAGCGGAACACCTTCCTGTTGGAACCGAGACTGACGCCGACGCTGATATACAGTACGGCGAGGGAGCCTGTGAGCAGATAACCGAGGGCGGGTTTCACAGAATCAGGCAGCAGAAAATAACCGAACAGCGTGCCGGAAATGATGCTGATTGGCATGATCCAGATGAGGGGAGACGTCTTTTTCTCCTCTTCTTCTTTGATATCGACCTCCTGATTGAGATTGATGCTCTCGGAAAAGAGGCGCGCTCTGATGTCCTCCAGAGGCAGTACCGTCCTTTCCGCGAGGACGGTGAGGGCGACGCTGAAAAAAATGGCGCAAAGCGATATGACGACGCAGTGAAATCCTATGGATGGAATGTTTGAAACGACAGAGTCGTTCGTTCCGATCTGAAAACCGATGGTCAGCATCAATACGACCAGCGCAACGTTAATGATCCGATCGATCCCTCGCAGGACCTTTTGTGAAAGATCGCGAAAACCAAAAAAAAGGCCGACAGCCAGGCATAAAAAGGGCATCCAAGTCATAATTGCTATCCTCCTGAGAAACTTTTTCTCTTGATAAAATAGCATTGCGCGGCAAAAGACGCAATAGCGGCGGCCTGAAATGCCTCTATTCGGCTTGAAATGCTTTGTATTTTTCCATTACGGGATCAAGATAGGACTTGCTGATGAGGCAGGGCTCCGTATCCAGGTCGAATACCGCCCGCCAGATTCGTCTATCGACCTTTTCAATCCCTCGAAGCTGCCTGACGTTTACTGCAAAACTCCGGTGGCAGCGGAGAAAGAACTCGTCGTCCACGATGCCGATGATCTCGTCCAGCGTTCTCCTGATCAACTGATACGTGCCGTCTGTCGTAAAAACAGTGCAGACCTTGTTTCGGACCTCGGCAGACAGGATATCCTTTACGCCGATGAAGACTTCCCCTTTTGCGTGGGACAGAAAGACGGCCCGTTCCGCCCGGTTCCGGGAAGACTGATTGGAAATGATTTCTTCCAGATAAAGGCCGATCTTTCCCTGTACGTCGATTCGCTCGATGGGAAGAGCGATATAGTTGAATTTTCGGTAGCTCTGATAGGTCGCGAGTTCGGGAAAGCCCGAGAGATTATAGCTCAGGCTCGTCACAAACAGGATGGGGCTGTTCCGATATTCCGGTATCCTGCGCAATTTCTCTGCCAGGCGGTAGCCGCTCTGTTCCTTCATACGGATGCTGATAATGAACAGATCGATCTTATAGGGTCCGGTTTTCGCAAGTGCGAGCGCCTCGGAAGGGGAACGGGTGCTTATGACGCAGGTGGTCAGCTCGCTGCCGCCGATGACGCTTCCTGCGATCCTCTCGTTGTCCGCTATGTTGTTGCCGGCAATCAGTATCGTGATCATACGGGTTCCTTTCCCTCCTGTGCATTACTCCCTGCATTATACCGCAGAAAAACCAAAAAGAAAATAACGCCCGGTTTATCGCCGGGCGCTATTGATAAGAAATAGTTACGAGCCATTTCAACAAGAAACTATTTCAAAGGTAAGAAGAAGCTCATTCAATTATTTATATTGTAGCAGGGATGACCGATCGTGTCTTTGTATTAAAAAACGAAATATCATCATATTTTTGGACAAAAAACAAAGGCCTTTCGGGTAAGGGCGAGAGGCCGTGAAAAGGAAAAGAGAAATCCTTATCTGGTATAAATTTTATGCAGCTTAATAGTGATGGATAGCTGCTCGTAAAAATGCAGTTCGCTGTCTTCCATATGAAGCAGCTCTTTTATTTTATTGATTCGGTACCGGATCGTATTTTTATGGAGGAACAATGCTTCCGCTGCTTTTGCGACGATTCCGTCGTGCTCGATAAATTTTACCGCCGTTTCAAACAGCTCCGTGTGATATTTTTCATCATAGCTTTGAATGGGTTTCACGATTCTCTCGTAAAAATCCTGGGTCCAGGGGTCCCTGCTAGATGGGATCAGCATGCTGAAAATGCCGATATCCCTGAAATAAATGGAACCGCCGGGAAAAACCTCTCCCGATTTTTCGGCGGACAGGCTTTCATTGATCCCGGCGCCAAGCTCGTTGAGGTTGGTATGGAGATTGCTGATTCCGATATAATATTCTTCAGGATCAGCCTTTATCATGCGCAAAAGAGACTCCGCCTTCATTTGCATCTGCGAGGGTTCCAGCTTCTCAAAGGTCGCGATGAACAGAAGCCCGTTCTGATACCTTGCAACCGCATCACACGGCTTAAAGGTCCGGTCTCTTCGAATTTCCTCCGCCCGGTTAAGAATCATAATGTTTGAGGTATCCCGCTTGCCTTTTGCATAAACCACAAGGAGGGATTCCTGAAAGCTGCGGTTGATTTCAAGGGCGATATCGCGGATGAACGTTTTGTACA
>CAMJRV010000207.1 GCA_946408315.1 uncultured Bacillota bacterium
ACCTTTCGATTGGAATCGCCTTCGGCCTGCTGTTTGAAAAGGCAGGATATAATTTTATATGGGCGCTCTTTACGAGCCTGATCGTCTACGCGGGCGCGATGCAGTTTATCGCGGTCAGCTTTTTCTATGGCGGGATCGGTCTGATTCAGATTGCGATCATGACCGTTGTGGTCAATTTCAGACATATCTTTTACGGTCTTTCCTTTTTGGACCGCTTCAGCGGTATGGGAAAAAAGAAGTGGTATATGGCGTTTGCCCTTACCGATGAAACCTATTCGCTGCTTTGCGGCAAAGAGGCTCCGGAAGGGGTGGATGAAAAGAAGTTTTACTTCTGCGTGGCGTTTTTGAATCAGTCCTACTGGGTTCTGGGTTCTGTGATCGGCTCCCTTGCCGGGTCTATGATCACCTTTGACACCGCCGGAATGGATTTTGCGATGACTGCGCTGTTTATCGTAATCTTTCTCGATCAGTGGAAAGCCTATCCGTCTCATCTTCCTGCTCTGATCGGGGTCGGGGGAACGGTTGCCGTTTTGGTCGCCATCGGTCCCGGAAACCTCGTCATCCCTTCCATGATCCTGATCGTGGCCGCCTTAATGCTTGCGAGAAAGCGAATCGAAGGGAATTCGGCGACGATGGAAGGAGAGGAGGATAAACTGCCATGATCTTGACACCGGCACAATCTCTGTTGATTATACTCGTAATTGCCGCCATTACCTTTGGCCTGCGCGCGACTCCCTTTATCCTGTTCAGCAGGTCTGGAAAGACTCCGAAGGTGATCGAATATCTCGGCAACACCCTGCCTCCCGCCGTAATGGGAATGCTGATCGTCTACTGTCTGAGAAACGTATCCGTTTTGAAAACTCCCTTTGGCATACCGGAGCTCATCGCTGTGGCGGCGGTTGCGGTTTTGCACCTGTGGCGAAGAAACAACCTGCTGAGCATTCTGGGAGGAACGGCCTGTTATATGGTTCTGATTCAGGTTGTTTTCGTATAGAAGCGGGTGCTTTGGAGATTTTATTAATAATCTGTAATATTTACTTTGACAATTCGCTTTGGGATGTTATATAATATATTCCGTACTGTATAAGGAACAAGCGTACAGATACGCGCCTGTAGCTCAATTGGATAGAGTACCTGACTACGAATCAGTAGGTTGGGGGTTCGAGCCCCTCCAGGCGCACCAAAAAGACATAGTTTCCTCTCAAGGGGAAGTTATGTCTTTCTTTTTACCGTTAAGTATATTGAGGAGATAAGCATGAAAAGGATATTTTTTAATATATTAACACTTATCATAATACTAAGCCTTACCTCGTGCAGGGGGCCAAGTGAAGAAAATTCAAATCCAATCAACGATGTACCTCCCGGTAAAACGTTGTCAAAGGCAGAGCAGCTCATGGAAGGTATGACTTTGGAGGAAAAAATCGGGCAGCTCTTTATCATTCGTCCGGAGTCGCTTAATCTTAGCCTCGCTCCGGAGCAGATCAGCAATTCAAAAGCTTACGGCGCAACAGAATTGGACAGCCCAATGATCGAATCACTGGAACGATATCCTGTTGGCGGTGTGGTGATTTTTCAAAAAAACATCCTGTCGCCTACGCAACTGACTGGTTTCGTCGATGAAATGCAGGGGCAAAGTAAAATTCCATTATTTGTGGGCATTGACGAGGAAGGCGGCTCCGTATCCAGAATTGCGAACACCGAGGGATTTGATGTAACGAAGTATGAAAGCATGGAAGCAATAGGACTGACGGGGGATAGTAAAAACGCGCAAACTGTTGGCCTTACCATCGGTTCCTACCTAAAGCAATATGGATTCAATTTAGATTTTGCTCCGGTAGCCGATGTCAATACCAATCCGGACAATATTGTGATTGGAAATCGTTCTTTTGGCAGTGATCCTGTCCTGGTAGCCCAAATGGTATCTGCAGAAATTGATGGACTTCATGAAGCAGGCGTAATGAGTTGTATAAAGCACTTCCCCGGTCATGGAGATACAAAAGGAGATACTCATAAGGGATTTGTATCTACGGAAAAGACATGGGAAGAACTAAAGCAATGCGAGTTAATTCCGTTTGCGAATGCCTCCGGACATACCGATATGGTTATGATTTCGCATATTACAGCCCCCAATGTAACCTCCGATGGGCTTCCATCGTCTCTCTCCAAAGAAATGATTGAAGGCAAGCTGCGCAAAGAGTTGGATTATGACGGCGTGGTGATCACCGATTCGATGGCAATGCGCGCCATTACAGAGGCATATACATCTGGTGAAGCCGCTGTTAAATCTATTTTAGGAGGAGTGGATATTATCTTAATGCCTGAAAATTTTGTAGAAGCTTATAATGGAATTTATGATGCCGTTAAAAGCGGAACGATCAGTGAAAAGCGGATTGATGAGAGTGTGTTGCGTATTTTATCGTTAAAAGAAAAATATGGTTTACTCAAATAGATCTTTTGAGTATGGTTAGGTCATGAAAACAGGCCTGTCGAAAGGAGCAAAAAGAAATACTATGGAAAGCAATCAAGGACTTAAGAAGAATCTAGGCGTTGCAACGTCTATGTCGATCGTGGTAGGCTGCGTCATTGGTGCGGGCGTGTTTTTCAAGCCGTATGCTATTTATCAGGCCACAGGAGGGGCTCCCGGTATGGGAATGCTGGCCTGGATCATCGGCGGTATTGCCAGTATCGTGGCTGCGCTCACCTTTGCCGAGGTGGCGGTGCTGATTCCCAGAACAGGCGGCATGGTGGCGTATCTGGGCGAGGTCTATAATGAACGGATCGGTTTTCTCGCCGGCTGGATGCAGACGGTGATTTTTTATCCCGCATTCCTGGCGGGGTACGGCGTCAAGGTAGGTTCCGAGCTGAGCGCCTATCTGGGCAAGCAGTACGCTCTGCCGATCGCGATGGCGGTGATTATCGCCATGGTGGTCCTGAACACTTTGGGCTCCAAAACCGCGGGGGGAATTCAGGTGGTCTCTACCATATGCAAATTGATCCCGCTGTTCCTTCTGATGATTTTTGGCTTTCTTCTCGGAAGCGGAGATCATCCTGTCTTTACGCCCCTGGTGGCAGAGGGCAAAAATGCGGGCGCTGTCCTGGGCTCCACGCTGTTGGCCGTTCTCTTTGCCTTTGAAGGCTGGACCAATGTAGGCGCTATCGCAGGCGAGATGAAGAACCCCGGCAGGGACCTGCCCCGGGCGATCGTGGGAGGCGTGTCCATCATTATGGGTGTGTACTTCCTGATCAACATGGCGTATCTGTGGGTGCTGCCTGCGGATCAGCTGATGAATCTGGAATCTCCCGCCTCTGCTGTGGCAATGCAGATCTTCGGACCTACGGGCGGTCTGTTGATTAAAATCGGCATCATCATCTCCGTAATCGGCGCTGCTAACGGATTTTTGATGGCAGGTTCCCGGGTCGCCTATCTGCTGGCTTCCCAGAACACCCTGCCTTTCAGCGACAGATTGGGCAAGCTCAACGCCAACCGGGTCCCCGCAAATTCCATCATCCTGGTGGGTTTTCTTGCCTGTCTCTATTCCCTGAGCGGCAAGTTTGATATGCTGACCGACCTGGCTATCTTCTCCTGCTGGATTTTCTACACCCTGACCTTTGCCTGCGTGATGAAGCTGCGCCGGACAAGGCCCGACCTGGAACGAAAATATAAGGTGCCGCTGTATCCCTTTATCCCCTTGCTGGCGATTCTGAGCGGCGTGTATGTGGTGGTAAGCCAGCTGTTCCTGTCCGGCCCCGGCGCCCGGATGCTTTCCCTTGGGAGCATCGCCATCACACTGCTGGGCCTGCCGGTGTACATCGCGGTGAAGAAGCATTACGTGGCAAAATCTAATTAATTTCTGCAAAGGTGATATGTATGAAGGCCCTGTGTCGCGTGCCGGGCCTGTCAGGCCGGCTGGTCTGAATTCGGCTGCCGGTATGACGACGATGTGCAGGAGATTTTTGATAAAATTCTTGCGTCTGACACTATTATATTGGCAACGCCAATTTATTCGTGGTACTGTACGCCGCCGATGAAAGCTCTGCTTGACCGGCTTGTGTATGGAATGAATAAATACTATGGTGAAGAAAAAGGCCCCGCTCTATGGGCGGGGAAAAAGGTTGCTCTGATAACTACCTGCGGCTACCGGCCGGAAAACGGTGCTGATTTGTTTGAGACTGGAGTACGGCGGTACTGTAAGCATTCGCAGCTTGATTATATCGGCATGCTGTGTGAGCGGGACCTTGGCTATCACCATACTTTTATGGATGGCGAGAAGGCGAGCCATGCTCGCGCATTTGCTCATAACCTTCTCGCCTTTTCTTCCGAAGCACGAAATTCACCGTAAGGGCGGGCGCGCTTCCCATTTCAAAGTGCTTTGATTAAAGAAGCCTGTATTTCTCCAGCAGCTGCATCACGACGGTGCGGGACAGCTTTTTGAAAAGCGCATGCTCCATGAGCTTTGCCATAACCGGCAGGTGGAGATCGCTCAGCTTCTTTCCGTCCATCATTTTCGCGGTGGAGTCCAGGAGCACCCTTACATCGTAGGCGGAACCAAACACCTCTGGAACGCCGCGGTCGATATCGAGCAGCGTGTAGACTGCTTCCATGGCGGTTCGCACCGAATATTCGGTGGTAAATACGGTATCTCTCGGCGTTTCGGCGAAGTTGCCGATAAACGCGGCGTTGACACAGCCTTCGGGAACGACGTCCGGACGGTCGCCGACGGCCCGGGGCATGAAGTATGCCGTGACGTAGGGCATCATGCAGGGGACGCAGTTCGCTGCGGTTGCGGCCATTTCAGGAATCTCCGATTCCGGGACGCCCATATGGTACAGCCATTCCTGGGTGATCTCGATCCCGGTGCAGTCCTTCATCGGCTTCTTGATAAAGTTGCCGGGCACGTCACAGTACAGGCTGTATACCCATACGACAAGCTGGTCTTCGGGCTGGCTTTTAAAATGGGGCTGCCGGTTGAGGGTGAAGCTCATCAGCCAGTTGGAATCCTTTACTGTGACGATGCCGCCGGTCACGACCTTACCGCTGAAGGGATCGCGCTTGCAAATCCGTTCGATATAGGGCGGAATCCTGCCGTCTGTGGTGGTGATTGTGGCGGATTCCCAGTTGCTCTTTGCCACGTCGCCGCAGAACTTTTCGGGCCGTCCAAAATCGGGGTGCTGTTTCGCAATGTTTTTCCATAGGGTCCAGCTTCCTCCCAGGTCGGCGTTCATGACGGCCGGCGTATGATTGTCTCCAAGGGTGGAGCTTTCGGTATTGCTGCCGTTTGTGATAAACACCAGGTCGTTTTCGGTCAGAG
>CAMJRV010000208.1 GCA_946408315.1 uncultured Bacillota bacterium
GTATTCCATAATCGGTGTTTGACAGTAACTGAACATGTTGCTCGTCTCGGCGAAGAGTGCGGAGAAACCTCTCCGACGCTTGATTTCAGCCACTATCGGCGGGGCTGGCTCTATATTAGCTGTGAATAGTAGCAAATCAAATTTCTTAATTTAACAGAAGTGACTGTATGTATCTCCCCGAAGAAACCATTACCGGTTTTATGCGAAGCATACAAAACCGGTGGTTTCCAAGGGGAGATACATACAGTCACTATACAAGGTGGAAACTTATGATTGGAATATTAATTACCGGCCACGGGACTTTCGCAAGCGGCATCGCCGCCGCAGTCGAAGTCATATTGGGAAAACAGGAGAATTTTGTTACGGTAGATTTCCCGGAAGGCGATACGAAAACGGAATTGGAGCGGAATGTGCAGGACGGACTTTCCCGATTAAGCGACTGCGAGCATATCATTGTTTTTTGTGATCTGCTAAGCGGCTCCCCGTTCAACACGGTCGTTCCCTATGCGATAAAAAATGATAAGATAAAAGTTTTTTTCGGAACAAATCTGGCTATGCTGATGGACCTTACGCTAAAGAGAAACCTGGGCAGCGGCTTTGACGAGCTGATCGACGGCGCTGTCGAATGCGGAAAATCTCAGGTCGGGATTTTCACTGCGGAAGGTATGGCGGAGGATGACGAGGACTTCTAGATCGGTATCGATAGGAGAATGAAGATATGAAGAAAATAAACAGGAATCTAAAAGCGGTGTTGTTTGATATGGACGGTGTGCTGATCGACAGCGAGACGGTATACATGGATATCCTCTATTCCAATCTCGTTCAGAAATACGGGTTTCTGAACCGGGAGGATCTCTATCCCATCGTAGGAATGGACAATGAGTCGACGCACCTGTTCCTGTATCAGGTAACGCGTGAACCGTTGGACAACACGGCGTTTGATTTATATATGGAGGCTGTTTATCGGGATATGCATGTGGACGACTATAAAGATATCTTAAATCCGGGAGTCATGGAAACCCTGGAATTTCTGAAAAAAAAGAAGTTCAAAATGGCCCTGGCGTCCTCCTCTAAAATGTATCTCATAGAAAAAGTGTTGGAGCAGTGTGGAATAGCATCCTTTTTCGACTATGTGATCAGCGGGGAACAGTTTGCAGAAAGCAAGCCGAACCCCGAGATATATCTCACCGCGATGCGGGAGATCGGCTGTACCCCCGACGAGTGTATCGTCGTCGAAGATTCAAGCTATGGAATCGAGGCTGGGCTTTCGGCAGGTACATATGTGATCGCAAAGAAAGATGAAAGATTTAACATCGACCAGTCAAAGGCGGATCACCAGATCGATGCAATCGATGAAATCATAGAGCTGCTGATAGATTAGAAAATTTTCATTACCGTCATGGGCCAGGCCGCACGATCGCAAAGAGAACGCCGTCTGGCTTTTTTGCGTATCTGGCCTGTTCCTATTCATATTCTGAGAAAAAACGCTCATTCATTGACTATTGCAACTATTAATGTTATTTTGGTAATGGCTGTTAATTTAAAGTCGAGCTGATGATGAAAAAAGGGGTGAGAAAGTGCCTGATAAAGAAATATATATTGTGAGAGATCTGGATAATTTCGCATCCGTAACACAAAAAATTGAATCGCTGGATCTGGAACATGAATGCAAGGTGCTGAACGTTGAAATTAAGGAGTCCAATCTTTATATCAGCCGGAAATTAGGTGTGCCGCTGGCTTCGGAAGTTCTGTATATCGAACGATTGAGAATCGTGGGGGGAATTCCCAAAAGCATAGAAAAGGTTTACATGCCCTACGATAAAGTAAAGGGGATTGAAAACGAAAATTTGGAATCCAACTCGCTGTATCTGCTGCTGGATAAACTTTTCGGATATGTGATTCAGGAACGGGAAGAAGAGATTCTTATCGTTGAATCGAGTGAGGAAGAGCGAAAATTACTGCGGACGGACGATGAAGAAGTGCTGTTGATCAAAGGGTACACCAACATGGGCGGTGAAGTGCCCCACGAGTATTTTGAAATCGTATCGATAACCGATTTTTATAGATTTAGGAGTACGGCCTATCATGGTAAATAATGAAGCGATTTATGTTCAACTGAAAAACAGTATCAAATCAAAAATTCTGCGAGGCGAATACTGTCTTGGCGATAAGCTTGATTCCGAACGTTCTATGGCTGAAAAATACGGTATAAACCGCCAAACGGTAAGGAAGGCAGTGAAGCGTTTGGAGGAAGAGGGATATCTGGCCTCAAGTCAGGGGAAGGGGACCTTCGTTGTTAAGATTCCCCAGGAAACGGACAGAATTGACGTGGGCCCTTCCGGAACGCTGAGTCTGAGCGCCGAAATCAGGCAAAGAGGATTTGAAGCTTCGAGAGATATCATTTCCTTTGGCAGGATTACCAGCCAGAATCAGAAAGATAAGTTTCCCAACAGTGATGAGATCTATGAGATCATCCGTCTTTTAAAGATCAATGACAGACCGTACGCACTGCAGGAATCTTACCTTCCCGCGGACAAATTTCCCGACGCCGACAGATATGATTTTGCGGAGGGCTCCCTGTATGAATATATGGGTATATACGACAGAGAGCCGGAACGGGTGGTCTCCTATTTGAAAATTGATAAAGCGCCTGAAAAATACGCCAGGCTTTTAGAGCACCCGGCGAATAAAAATCTCTTTATATTTGATTATCTGGGCTACGACAGGGATAATGAGCTTGTGGAATACACGCTCTCTTATCACCTGCCGCAATATACGAAATTCAAGTACCTGCTCAAACGCCCCCGTTAGACGATTCAAACGCTCCTGCTAGACGATTCGAAGCGTCCAGTCCTCGATGTTCCAGACGTCGGTGATCCAATCTTCATAGAATTCGGGTTCGTGGCAGACAAGCAGGATCGTGCCCTTAAATTCGATCAGGGCTTTCTTTAATTCCTCTTTTGCATCTACATCCAGATGGTTGGTAGGCTCGTCCAAAACCAGCCAGTTGGCCTCTCGCTGCATCAGCTTACAGAGCCTTACCTTGGCGTTTTCTCCTCCGCTCAGCACCTTCATCTGACTGGTGATATGCTCATTGGTCAGTCCGCATTTTGCCAGCGCAGAGCGGACCTCAGCGTTGGTGTAGGAAGGAAACTCACGCCAGAGGGATTCCAGTGCCGTTTCCGAATTGTCGCGCTCGGCTTCCTGCTCGAAATAGCCGGGCTGAAGAAAATCTCCGAGCTCCAGCTTGCCGGATATGGCCTTGATACTGCCCAGAATCGTTTTCAGCAGGGTGGTCTTTCCCAGTCCGTTGGTGCCGATGACGGCGATTTTCTGCCCCCGCTCCAGAGCGAAGGTCACCGGACGGGTCAGAGGCTCTTCGTATCCCAGTACCAGATCCGTTCCTTCCACGATAAAGCGGCTTGGCGTTCTGGCCTCCTTGAAGCTGAAGGATGGCTTCGGCTTTTCCCTGGGCTTTTCCAGGACTTCCATCTTGTCGAGCATCTTCTGCCTGCTGTTGGCCATTCCGCGGGTTGCGACCCTGGCCTTGTTTCTGGCGATAAAATCCTCCATCCGTTCGATTTCCTGCTGCTGCTTTTCGTAAGCTTTAAGCTCCTGACTCCGCTTCACTTCATACATCTGCATGAATTTTTCATAATTTCCAGAATAACGGGTCAGCTCGCCGTCGTTGACATGATAGATGACATTGATGACGGAATTGAGGAATTCCATGTCGTGGGACACGAGAATGAAGCTGTTTTCATAGTTCTGAAGATATTTTTTCAGCCACTCGATATGCTCCATATCGAGATAGTTGGTCGGCTCGTCCAAAATCAGAATAGAGGGGTCCTGGAGCAGCAGCTTGGTCAGAAGGACCTTGGTTCGCTGACCGCCGCTCAGATCCGAAACGTCTTTCTCAAGGCCGATGCTTCCCAGACCAAGACCGTTGGCGATTTCCTCGATCTTGGCGTCCAGGGTATAGAAGCCGCTGTGCTCAAGGATATGCTGGATTTCTCCCGCATCCTCCATCATTTCCTCGATCCCGTCCTCTGCCGTGGCCATGGAATCATAAAGACTGAGCATTTCCTTTTCCAGATCGAGCATATGCTGAAACGCCTCCCGGAGCGCATCCCGGATCGTCATGCCTTTCTTCAAGGAAGAGTGCTGATCCAGATAGCCTACGGTCACGCGCTTGGACCATTCGACCTTGCCTTCGTCCGGCGACAGCTGTCCCGTTATAATGTTCAGAAAGGTGGATTTTCCTTCGCCGTTGGCGCCGATAAGACCGATATGTTCTCCCTTCAGCAGGCGGAAGGACGCGTCCTCCAATATTCTTCTCCCACCAAATCCGTGGGTTACGTTTTCCACTGTTAATAAACTCATTTTTTTTCTCCCGATAAAATACGAAATACCTCATTATTCTATCGATTAACGGGTATTATGTCAATGGATTATTTGCTTGACTTCACAGGAAGCCTGCCATATTCTAAAGAAAGTGCACAGACAGGAGGGTAGCGCATGACTTTAATATTTGCCAAGATTTTCAGCGTATTCAGTATCTCATTGATCGGTTACATCGCGAACCGGATTCGATGGCTGCCGGTGGAATCCACCCGATATCTTTCCCTGCTTCTGATCAACATCGCAAGCCCGTGTCTTGTCGTCTACTCCATGAGCCAGCAGGAACTGAGCCCCGAAACGGTTTCTTCCGTGGTTCAGACAGCAGGGCTGATGATTCTGGCGCTGGCCGTGGCTTCCGTGATTGCATTTTTTATTGTCAAGCTTATGAAGGCGCCGATCGAGGACCGCAGCGTCTATCAGGTAACGCTTGTACTGCCGAACTGTGGATTTATGGGATTTCCGCTTTCCCTGGCCGTCTTTGGCGAGAAGGGACTCTTTTTGACGATTATCGCCAACGCGGTCTTTACCCTTTACGTTTATTCCGCCGGTGTATTGATGCTGATCTCCGGCAGGAGCGAAAAGCTCACTCTAAAGACTGCGGTAAAATCCATGATCTCCACGCCTGTCGTTTCCAGCGTAGCCGGCCTGCTGATCTTTGCCCTGGGAATCCGGCTGCCAGATTTGCTTGCGGACTTCCTGAACACCGTAGGAGGGATTACCATTCCTCTGTCCATGATCATTATAGGAATCCAGCTTGCCGAAAGCCGGGTAGGGGAAGTGCTGAATAATAAACACATCTATGAAACCCTGGTGCTCAAGCTCGCCATTCTGCCGGCAATTCTGTTCGGAATTTTCATGTGGCTTCCGATCAGTCCGTTCGTTCTCTGC
>CAMJRV010000209.1 GCA_946408315.1 uncultured Bacillota bacterium
AGATTAATGAGGTTATCAGGGGGATAACCACGAACACATTATAACTAATTGTGATATAAAATGCAACCCTTCGACAAAAATTCTTGAAAAAATTTTTTCTGTGTCGAACGATTTTCAATATGAAAAAAAAGGAATTCGTGTTACGGTAAAGAATATAGTAGAGCAAAACATACCATCCATTGATAAGGTACAACACGGTTTGCAAAGGCAAATTAGCCCGCTGACCGTGTCAGACGCTTATCAACATAGGAGCCGCTATGTTTCAAGCGTCTTCCTTGCCATCGAACTAATTTGCTCTCTGCAAACCCTACGGAATACATAAGGGCCTGGGCAGATGAAATTTGAGGGATAACAAGGCCGCAGGACGAAGCGCTACTGGATGTAACGCGAGGATGAGAACGCAGATAGCGCTCAAATTTCGCTGTCCAGGCGTGCTGCACCTTATCAATGGAGGGTAATCAAAAGGGAAATTAACAAGTGTTTAGGGAGGTTACAAGAATGGAAGTATTAAAAGTATCAGCGAAGTCTAATCCTAACTCAGTAGCAGGGGCTTTGGCAGGCGTCTTGAGGGAAAAAGGGGGAGCCGAAATTCAGGCCATCGGAGCGGGGGCGTTGAATCAGGCGATAAAAGCGGTCGCAATTGCGAGGGGATTTGTCGCACCCAGCGGTATCGATCTGGTCTGCATACCGGCGTTTACAGACATTCTGATCGACGGCGAGGAACGAACCGCAATCAAGCTGATTATTGAACCGAGATAGGTTATGTACGGAAAGCTACTAAGAGACTGTGCCGCCGGCACAGTCTCTTTTTCGGTCTGACCGTTACTGTTCACAGCTGATTGGCGGCAGGCTGCGGTCACAGCCCTCGCAAGTGTTGGAGTGGTCTTGTGCCACTTTCCGATGAAATCGAGCAGCATGTTTAGATCCTGTCAAACACTGTCTGTGGCGCAGTTTGTTTGACAGCCTAAACATGGCGAGGTGAATCGAAGGAAAGTGCCAAAACCATGACCGCTTGCGAAGGCTGTGACCGCAACCTGCCGACAAATATGAACAGTAACGTCTGACACATGTTTTCCCATTCTGAAGCCATGTTTTCTTGATTTTGAAGAAAAACAGGTATATAATTTATGGATGATAATTTTAAAGATACGACGAAAATCTACAAATCGCGCAGATTTGTGATTTTCCAGCATAAACTCTGCCGAGCGTCGATAAAGCGCCGGGCGGAATGTTAAGTGGAGAGAACAAATGAGTACCGATCTATACGAAAATCCCCTGATTACAAGATATGCAAGCAAGGAAATGGCTCACATTTTTTCCTCGGATGTCAAGTTCAGCACCTGGCGCGCATTATGGATCGCTTTGGCGGAAGCGGAAAAAGAGCTTGGACTGCCGATTACCGACGAGCAGATCGACGAGCTTTCACAGTTCAAGGATAAAATAAATTATGAGGATGCGGAGAAAAGAGAACGGGAAACGAGACATGACGTCATGTCTCACGTCTATGCTTACGGACTCCAGTGCCCAAAGGCGAAGCCCATCATTCATCTGGGGGCGACGAGCGCCTACGTCGGCGACAATACGGACATCCTTGTGATGAAGCAGGCGCTGTTGATCATCCGTGGAAAACTGGTCAATTTAATGTACCGGCTCAGCAAATTTGCCTTGGAATATCAATCGCTTCCCTGTCTGGGCTTTACCCATTTTCAGGCGGCGCAGCTGACGACGGTAGGCAAGCGGGCTGCTCTCTGGCTCCAGGATTTCTATTTCGACTTTCTGGAGTGTGAAAGGCTGATCGAGAATTTGCCTCTTCTCGGAGTCAAGGGAACGACGGGAACCCAGGCCAGCTTTGTGGAGCTCTTCGACGGAGATATGGACAAGGTCAGAGCGCTGGACCGGATTGTCGTCGAGAAGCTTGGATTTCAAAAGGCGGTCGCCGTATCGGGACAAACCTATACGAGAAAAATTGATTTCATGGTCCTGTCCATGCTTTCCGGAATCGGGCAGAGCGTCCATAAGATGACGAACGACATCCGGCTGCTCCAGCATCTGAAGGAGGTGGAGGAGCCGTTTGAAACGACACAGATCGGATCTTCCGCCATGGCGTACAAGAGAAATCCCATGAGGAGCGAACGGGCGGCTTCCCTGGCCAGGTTTGTCATGAACTGCCTGGGGAATACGGCGGATACCGCGAGCACCCAGTGGTTTGAGAGAACTCTGGACGATTCGGCAAACAGGAGGATCGTGCTGCCTCAGGCATTTATGGCTGCGGACGGAATGCTCGACATCTGCCGAAACATTTCCACCGGTCTTGTGGTTCACGAAAAAGTGATTACCCAGCATATCATGAATGAGATCCCGTTTATGGCGACTGAGAATATATTGATGGAAGCCGTTAAAAAGGGCGGAGACAGACAGGAACTCCATGAGAAGATCAGGGAGCATTCCATGGAAGCGGGACGCCGGGTGAAGGATGAGGGACTGGATAACGATCTGCTTTCCAGGATCGCAGCTGATGACGCTTTCGGACTGACGCTTGAAGATATTCAGAGTCTGCTTACGCCGGAGGACTATATCGGCCGTTCTGCAGAGCAGACACGGGAACTCGTCGAGGAATATATCATGCCGATCATCAAAAAATATGATGATGCGATCGGCGGAGAGGTAGAATTAAAGGTTTAACAATGAGCGCAATAGGAGATTTGTTACAGGACAGCAGAAAGATTGTAATAAAAATAGGGAGCAACGTGTTATCGGACGATAACGGAGAAGTAAATAAAGAGTCACTGGAAAATATAGTAAAACAGGTCTTGGACCTGATCAATCGGGGCAAACAGGTAATTATCGTATCCTCCGGCGCAGGAATCTGCGGCGTGGCGGCCATCAATAAATGGAGCAGAAGAGGGGATATTAACTATAAGCAGGCGTTATGCGCCATCGGGCAGGTGGAGCTGATGAACGCTTACAAGGAATTCTTTGCGCGGCACGGCCTCCACGTGGGGCAGATGCTCCTCACAAGAGAAGATTTCGGAGACCATATCCGGACTCTGAATATCAGAAACACGCTGTTCACCCTGGTGGATGAAGGGGTCGTTCCCATCATCAACGAGAATGACAGCGTCAGTGTGGAAGAGATCAAGATCGGTGACAACGATACGCTGGGCGCGTTAACAGCAAATCTCTGGAACGCGGACCTGCTCATCGTAATGAGCGATATCGACGGCGTCTTTGACAAGAACCCCAAGAATGACAAGAATGCGGAGCTCATCGAAGAGGTGTTCGATATCGACGGATTGCTCTCCGAGATCGATTCCAGAGGGACGAGCAACTTTGGCACCGGCGGGATCGTGACGAAGATCCAGGCGGCGCGCAGGGTAAACGAATACGGAATTCCGATGCTGCTTGTCAACGGCAAGCGGGGCGGCATCCTGACCAACGCCCTTGACGGTACGGAAAGAGGAACGGTTTTTTATCCGGCAAGGCGGTAGTGTCCACCAAGCTATGAAAAAGTGGAGGCGGCGCAGCTGCCCGTGGGGAGGGAAAAAATGAAACTTGGATTTATCGGAACCGGAAATATGGGAACGGCCCTTATAAAAGGTTACCTCTCGGTTCACCCGGGCGAAGGGAAAAATTTCTTTGCCTTTGACCGGGATGAGAGCCGGCTGAAAGCGCTTTCCGAAGAGCTTGGAATTGTGCCCTGCAGCAGCCTGGAAGCGCTTATGCAAAACAGCGATATCATCGTCTTTGCAGTGAAGCCGAACAATTTTGATGAAATAATTCCTGTGATCAGTCCGTTTTATCGGCCGGGTCAGGTGCTCGTGTCGATCGCAACCGGTATTAGCACAGGCTACATCGAGAAATCGATGGGAAAAGACGGCGTGAAGGTCGTCCGGGTGATGCCCAACACGCCCGCTATGGTCAATGAGGGCATGAGCGCTCTTTGCAGAAACCGGTTTATCGATGATGCGGAATTCGAGCCGGTCCTTTCGTTGTTCCGTTCTGTCGGAAAAGCGGAGGTCGTGGAGGAAGCCCTGATGGATACAGTGATCGGCGTCAGCGGAAGCAGCCCGGCCTATACGTATATGTATATCGAAGCGTTGATCGACGCAGCGGTGGCCGGAGGCATGGAACGGGATCAGGCCAGGGTCTTTGCCGGCCAGTCTGTTCTCGGCGCGGCCAGGATGGTGCTGGAAACGGGGATCGATCCGGTGACGCTGCGGGAAAACGTCTGCTCGCCGGGCGGAACGACTATCGAGGCGGTGAAAGTTCTGGAAAATAGAGGCTTCCGCGATATCATCGGAGAAGCCTTTGATGCGGCGGCAAAAAAATCAAAGGTGATGACGAAATAGGAAGCTGTGCGGAAGAAAACGCGGAGAAACAGGTGAAAGATATGGTAGTGGAAGAAAAAACGATATCCAGTGAAATGATATATGAGGGAGCGATTCTGAACCTGCGGAGGGATCTTGTCCATGTCAAGGATAACAAGACCTCCCATCGGGAGATCGTAGAACATAACGGCGGCGTCGCCCTCGCAGCCGTCACCCCCGAGGGGAAGATGGTCATGGTGCGCCAGTACCGGAAAGCTGCGGAAAAGGCTGTCCTGGAGGTGCCTGCGGGAAAGATCGAAAAGGAGGAAGATCACCGGCTGACGGCAGAGCGGGAGCTGAAAGAGGAGACGGGATATACTGCGGGAAGAATCGAGTACATTACGGCCTTCTATTCTTCCATCGGCTACTCTACCGAGAAGATTTACCTCTATTATGCGACGGAGCTGACTCCCGGAGAGACGGATTTCGACGACAACGAAGCGATTGAAATTCTGGAATACGACCTGAAAGAGCTGAAAGAGATGATCTTCAGCAGGGAAATCGAAGACGCGAAGACCATCGCCGCTATACTATTAGTCGAGTCAATAATGGAGAGAGAAAAGACTCGATGAAGCAGCCCGCTAAAATGACCGCGGCAAGGATCGCGTTGATGAACAGATAAGAGCCTGAGCTTTCCGCCAAGCTCTTTTTTATTCCGAACCGCCGGTTTGATATGGTATGGAAGGCGATATTGAGCGCTGCTACGCCTGCGAGGAGGACGGCGGGTATGATGATCAGATTTTGGGGTATCATAGAGGTGAACACGATGGCAACGCCCTTAAACGACATGGAGTCGATGAGCAGCGCGGCTGAAAAGCCCAATGCCATCCCCTTATAGATCAATGCCGCCAGAACGACGGGAAACCCGATCGCTGTGATACCGGCCAGGATTATGATGAATAATAG
>CAMJRV010000210.1 GCA_946408315.1 uncultured Bacillota bacterium
CATTTTTCCTCTTTAAACAAAACCTTTGAAATTTCAACGTTTTAATGCCATTCTCACTGTGTCAAAATTTTAACATTCCTTGAGAAAAAATCCCGAAAACCCTGCAAAAACAGCAAAAAACGCTCAGAATTAAATCAAGCCTTTCTCTCAATCAGCGATAATAATTCTACAAGCGTTTCTTTTTTTACTGCGGTCTGAAAAACAATAGTCTCTTAAAATTGAAGTGGCTTCTGGAAAAGAAGGAAGCGAAGCACAAAAAGAGGAGAGGGACAAAGAAAGAAACTGCAATCCCAAGAAAATAATTCAGCTCCCAATCGTCGGTCGTAATCCACATGACGAATCCGGCCGCGATTCCCATGGCAATCGATACCCACGCCACATTTCCCAATACTTTTTTTGACAGGATACCGATCAGAATGACTCCGCAGGGGGCCGCAAAAAAGATTCCACTGAAGATATCGATGGTAAGCAGGGAAACCTTCTCCAGCGAGATGGAGATGAGAGCGCACAGCAATGCGACCAGCAGGGCTACAATCCTTCCGAATTTCAGTTTCTCCGCTTCCGTCGCCTCATAATTGAGCTTGTTCTTATAAAAATCCAGGGTGAACAGGCTCTGCACGCCGATCAGGCAATGAATAATCGAAGTGCAGCCGATACAAAAAACGAGAAAGGCAAACACCAGCTCCGCTTCGATTCCGAAATTATTGGTCAGCGCGTTGGTTGAAATCGCAATGCTTAAATTGATCGCCTGAGACAGATCGATATTCTGGGAAAGGGCGACGTAACCGAGCACAAAAGAACTGATCATCGCCGCCGGCATCCAGCAGATGAAGCCTCCTGCAAGGAAGGCCCGGACGATCGTCTTTTCATCCCGCGCAATATATGCCTTCATATAGTAGGCCGGATCGGTGAGAAGCTGTCCCAGCGCAATCAGGACCGCTGAAAATGCGTACATCATACCAGACTTTGACAGCAGGTTCATCGCCTGAGGATTGTAGTTGCGGTTGGCGGGATCGCAGGCCACGGATTGCAAGCCGTCATGCAGCGTTTCAATGTCAAACTTCTGCAGGATGATAAAAGCAAAGGCCAGGATGCCGACAGAAATCAGAAAAAAATTAATCAGTTCGTTGTATAAAACGCCTCGCATCCCTCTCCAGACAGCATAGCCGCCGCAGAGGATTACCGTAAGAAAAGCAATTTTTTTAAAAGAGACATGAAACAGACCGTTAAAGACCAGCGCGATTCCGGCCGACTGCTCCACAACAATATAGATGACGACCAGCATCGCGAAGATATAATAAACATCCTTGAGAAACGGCGTAAACCTTACCCCGACAAAGTCCATCACCGTGACGCCTTCCGGCATCAGCCTCTTGATCTTGACGATGATGGCGGCAAAGGCGGCAAACGCCAGCCCCGCCCCAAGCGAATAGGATAATCCTCCCGAGATGCCGAAGCGGAAGCCCGCTTCCCCGGAACCGACAATCGGCGTCACCCATACCCAGGAGGTAAAAATACTGGGAGCGAGCAGACCGAAGGAGATCCTTTTTCCGGCAAATAAATATTCATGGATCGATAAGTTATTTTTCGGAAATCTGCGCCCGATTTTCCTGCCTAAAATCAACAGGAGCGCCAGATAGCTTCCGATAATTCCGTAGCCAATCAATGATTCCACTGTATTCCCTCATCCCCGTATCAATAAGGGCGGCTTGCAAGCGACAAGCCACCCGTATTTCATTGCACCGAATCAATATTCCTTTGTAAGCTCGCCGAAGGCGTCCGGCCTTCTATCCTTGAAAAACGTATAGTATTCCGACCTGAGCAGGAGCGGAATGCTGTAATCCAGTTCGGCGGATATGATCCCTTCCGTCTCGGAAAGCAGTTCTGCAATCGCTTCCCCTGTCGGTCCGATGATGTTGCTTCTCCCAAAGAACCCCAGGCTTTCGTCAAATCCGATCCGATTGGCGGAAACCAGATACATGCAATTGTCAAAGGCCCTCGCCCGCGTAATCAGATCCCAGTCCTGCTGGTTCTTCGTCACCACGGTGGTCAGATACGGCTTCTCCCAGTTGGTGGCTACGATCAGAAGGTCCGCTCCCTGCAGCGCCAGGCTTCTGGCCACTTCCGGGAATGCCGTATCCCAGCAGATCATGATGCCGAGTCTCCCGATCGATGTGTCGAAGACGGGGAAAGAACAGCCCGCCCGGAAAAATTCCTTTTCACTGGCGAAGGGATGAACCTTCCGGTATACACCCTTTACCGCCCCGGTATCATCGATCAGCACGGCGGAATTATACAGCACATCCTTTTTCTCCGCGTCCCGTTCCGGAAAACCGTATACGACATGCACCCGGTATTCTTTCGCCAGCTCCCCGACAGCCTTCATGCTCTGCCCGTCGGGAACCGTTTCGGCAAGTCTTTGAAAATCCTTCCCGCACTCATATCCCGAGGTAATCAGCTCGGGGAAAACGATCAGGTTTGTCTTTGGATTTTTTTCCATCGTTTCCCTGATAAAGCTGCACATCTTCTCAATATTTTTTGAAACATCCCGGAGCACAGGCTCCATCTGCACACAGGCGACATAAATCTTCAAGCCAATCACTCCTTTATTTCTTTGTAAAGATCATCTTTTTGATTTCAATGATTGCTGGTACGGCAATCAATAAGAATCCTGCCAGGAACCAGATATAGGTTCCCCAGAAATACACGCCCATAAACGTCTGGCTTACCATAGTTATCACTCCTCGCTTACTTCTACTTTATGATTTGGTGAGTAATTCCTCAGCTTATCAAAATCAAACTCGTAACGGTGGATAAAAGATCCTAAAATGACAACGATTGCGGGCAGGAACAGAGAAAGCATATTTCCGACAAACCAGTTGATGTCGTCATTGGGAATCATAAACCATGCCAGCAGCCCCGCGCCCAGTCCCACAAAGATCGAAGCGACGGCAACCTGCGGAGAGGTCCGCCGCCAATACATCCCTGCCAAAAATGCGCTTGTCGGAGCTGCAAACAGGATGCCGCTGAAGATATCCAGTTTCAGCAGAGATACCCCTTTCAACAGAATCGCAGCGATTCCAACCGTCAGACCCAGGGCAACGGTAATCTTCCTTCCAAAGCTTAGCTGCTGCTTTTCTGAGGCGGTCCGGTTCACATACTTCTTGTAAAAATCAACGGTGAAAAGCGCCTGAGCACCTGCAAGGCAGTTTCCGCCTGTCGTCATTCCGGCCATAAAGATCATCAATACGAACATGATACTTCCGACGCCGCCGCCATAGATCAATTTCATGATATAGGGTGCGGCTTCCGATGTCAATTCAATTCCGTTTCCGGGTCCGACGCCGAGGGCAAGGGTGGAAACACCAAACACGTTTCCGCTTAAAATCGGAATCGGCGCCCATGCAAACAGCGTTCCGATCAGGTACGCCTTTAAGAGAGATTTTCTGCTGACGGTCGAAATCGCTTTGGAGTAATACCCCTGATCCAGCAAGACCTGCCCCATGGCAATTACGACGGCCGTTATCCCATATCGCAATCCCGCCGCGGATGTCATGGACATCGCTTCGGGGTTATAGTTAATATTATCGGGATTTTGCGCCACATCCACCATGCCCTTATAAAGTCCTTCGATTCCGAACGTCTTCAAAACGAGGGGAACGGTAACCAACAGGACGAGTGAGATAATAAAGAATTGGATTACGTCATTGAAGATAGATCCTCTCAACCCGGCCCTTGCAATATAAGCCGTAACGATCAGAATCGGCAGAAAAGCGGCCAAGGCATAAGGAATCCCGAAAATATGGTTGAACGCGATTCCGATCCCCACGCCCTGCTCCGTAAATACATACAGGATGACGCCGATACCGAAAACAAAAAAAATTTTGGAAACCGTGCTTCCATACCGCTGCTCCACAAATTCGGTGAAGGTGGTCGCCTTCGGCATCGTCTTCCGAAGGTGCATAACAAGAGGGATAAAGACAAAGAACGGAATACAGGCCCCCCAGGAATAGTTGAAGCCTCCCGAGACGCCGAACCACATACCGGCTTCCGCCGCGCCCATGATCGTCGTGGTCCAGACCCAGGATACCATCACGCTGGCGGCAATCAATGCATACGGAATGCTTCTTCCGGCTACGACAAAGTCGTCGACACCTTCAATCGGAAACTTTTTTGCAACGGCGAAGGAGATTCCGATGAAAAGGATTGCAAAGCCAAACAGAATCAAATAACCCAAATAACTACTGACCATTATGTAACCTCCTTTTTGAAATAGCTGATGAAAAATGATCCTCCTTTCACGTCTTCATATGTACACATATGTCCATATATGTGTTACCCTCTTATATATAGCACATATTTTTTTACGACGCAATCCTTATAGCCAGAATTTTTTTAAAAAATATGATCTGACCGTTTCATAAAAAAACCCCTCTTTCGTTTTCAATACGAAAAAGGGGATTTTCTGATCTTACGAAACCTCGGCGACCAGTAAAAGGTGGTGTTTACGCTCTCCTCCTTCGGCTTTCCCGTAAAGAGCGAGACAACGATCATAACGACGGTGTTCAGCAGAAACCCATATAAAATTCTCTCGATTGCAAAGTCCATAATTCCTATCAGCCAGAGCCCGGTGTAGATAGCTCCTGCGCAGATTCCCCACAACGCCCCCACCGTATTCACCCTTTTGGAAAACCATGCGGCCAGATAGGAAGGGAGGACGATCGTCGCTCCGATCCCGATGCCAATCATCCAAAGGTACAGGATATTTTCAATGTTCAGGGCAAAGGCAAACCCTACCGCCCCCGCTATGATTACAAAGACTCTCGTCCAGAAAATCATTTCTTTATCATTTGCCTTCTTATTCAGGAATTCTCTGACTAAATCGTTTGAGAAAATCACCCCGGTGGCCAAAAGATAGGAATCCGCAGAGGACATGATCGCGGCGCAAATGCTGACCAGAATCAAAATAGCCGCATTGGCCGGCAAACGTTCCATCACAAAGGTATACACCGCGAATTTCGGGTCAATTTCGCTTTGAAACAGAACTCTCTGGAATACGCCCAAATAAGCGGGAATCAGCAGAATGAGCAAGGTGATCGTCAGTGGAATCAAATAACCCCAGAAGGCCGTTTTACTGCTTCGGGAGGAATAGATCCGCTCCCAATCCGTCTGATCGCTCATCAGAAAAAAGACTCCGAAGGCAGAAAAATATAGCAAAAGATCTCTTAAAATATTCTCCGAGCCCATCAGATCCAGAA
>CAMJRV010000211.1 GCA_946408315.1 uncultured Bacillota bacterium
TCCCATTTCTGTATTGTCCGAGCTGCCAGGTTCCCCTGCGGCTGGATTCTGCCAGCATTTCCAACGGAAGTATTCAAAAGGGAACGCTCAACTGCGAATGCGGTTATACGGGCGCGATTTCAGACGGTATCATCTTCAGCGGAGATTATGCGGAAGAGACTCCGTTTAAAGCGTTTGAAAATGTAGAATCGATCATCGCGTTTCGGGATCAGTTCAGTCCAACCTACCGGAAACTGATTACAAGGACGTATCTGTGGATGTATCATAAAATCGCAGGCAGGCTTACCGGAGTCAGATACGTCATGGCCGGGCCTTTTACTTTCAATTTTCTGCTGGAATATATTGAAAAGCTGGGCAGGGATCATATTTATATCGTATTTGATCCTTCCTTCAAGCGGATCAGCAAGATCAAGAAATATCTTGCTCCGCGTAATTACAATATCGTTTATATCGCCGGAAAACCAAATGAGCTTCCCCTTAAACATGAGACGGTAGATATTTATATCGACGATTATTCCACTGTCAATTCCCTGTTTACCTATAACAGCTTTTCCACCGAATTTATTGCGCCCTTGCTGAAGGTTTCAGGCGAAGTGGCCGGAATTTTCACCGCCTATCAGCGCGCGCCGAACAGTCTGAAGAATTTCAAAAAGGACCATCCAGATTTTATGCCGGAAAAGATGACGATGTCCGGATTGAAATCCCAATGGGCCCTGAGAAATGTAAAGCTCTCGGACGAAAAGATCATTGGAACCACGACGGCGGGAGAACGTCATTTCCCTCAAAATACAGGAGGGGAGACCGTTGAAGTTCACGGCTATTATGCCAGAAAAGAAATTCCGAAGGGATAGGCAAGCCTTAGTTGCCGTTCAATGCCAGCTCCAGCAGTTTTTTTGCCGTATTTGCGTTTCGTATGGTCACTTTTTGGTAGGTCTTCGTTCCCACGATCTTTGAAAATCTGGTTCGGGAGAAGGTTTTCAGAGGGGCGGACCAGAAGATGACGTTTTTACAGTCGAAAACCTTCTCGTATTCCGGCTTTATCTCTCCCATCTCGGTGCTTATTTCTTCGGCTGTGGACGGTGGAATCACAAAGATGGCATTGTGCTTTGATTCCGGGTCCCGGTCCCACCATTCCGGCGCATGATCCAGCGCTGTTTTCAGATCGTCGGCATCTATGATTGACAGGCTGATCGGAAAGCCGAACCTCATCTCCAGGAATTCCTCGCACCGCCTGATCAATGTTTCGATCTCTGTTTCACCGCTGTCAAACAGAACGTTGCCGCTGTTGATATAGGTCGATACCTTCTCGAATCCTGCCTGCTCGAAACTGTCCTTTAAATCCTTCATGGGGACCTTGTTGTTCCCTCCTACGTTGATTCCGCGAAGCAAAGCGACATATCTCATTCACTTATCCTCCTGATTAATTTTATACTTAACACCGATGAAACGACCGGCACAAATTTCCCTGAAAATAGTGTTTACCGTTCCTTTGGGTTTACATAAACAGTTTTATTGTCTGTAAATATGACCATTCCAGGCTTCGCTCCGTTAGGTTTTTTCACGTGACGAACCTGAGTGTAATCCACCGGTACATTCTCCGATTCGCGGCCTTTGCTGTGATAGGCGGCAAGGGCCGCGGCCTCAAAGATGGCGGTTTCCGTGGCTCCTTTCCCGTCGGTGAACAAAATGACATGGGAGCCGGGGATATCCTTCGTGTGAAACCAGATGTCTTTTCCCGAAGCGGTCTTGAACGTAAGGATATCGTTTTCTTTATTATTTCGGCCGACCAGGATCCGGAAACCGTCGCTGGTGGTATATTGATACGGCGCCGGTTTGCTCTTGTTCGGCTTAAAGTTGTTTTTGCGCTTTCTCAGATAACCGCCTTCTATGAGCTCCTGTCGAAGCTCCTCGATCTCCTCCACGGTGGAGGCTTTTTCGATATACGAGAGAACCGATTCCAGGTAGGCGATATCGGTGTTTGCCTCATTCAGCTGTATCTTCTTCTCCGTAACGGCGGTCTTCGCTTTACTGTATTTTTTATAGTACCGCTGGGCGTTCTGGATGGGAGAAAATCGCGGATCAAGGGATATGATTACCGTTTCTCCCGTGTAATAGTCGGTGACTTCGGCCTTGGAAGCACCCTGTTTGATCTGGTGGAGATTCGCGGTGAGCAGTTCTCCGTAAAGCCGGTAGATATCCGAATTTTCTGCCTGCAAAAGGTCTTCGGACAGTCTCTGTTTTTTCAAGTAAAGCTTGTCCAGGCTCGATGCCACAGCGCGCTCCAGATCGGAAGACTTCTGCCGGATCCGGTTGGACGAACTCTTGTTGGAGTAGTAATAGGAAAGGGCTTCGCTGATATCGGAAAAGCGCAGCTCCCGGCAGTAATCCGACAGTGAGGCGAGGGGAAACAGGTGAAATTCAAAGGGAGTTCCGTCCTCCTGAAGGTAGACTCGGGGAGACGGACTGTCACTGCCGACCTGTTCCACAAAATGATTCAGCACACGGAAAAGCGCCGCTGCGGACGCATTGTCCGACGGATCTGATTCCAGACGCCCCGCCTGATAGACGATTTCATCGGCAATGAGAGGGCTGATCCCCTGAATATGCGACATCAGCGCTTTGGCGGTACGGTCACCGGAATTCTCTGTAAAAGCCGCCACCTGTGCTTCTGTCAGTCCGTAATACGGAACCTTGTCCTGAGAAGGCGGATAGACGTACTGCTGGCCGGGGAGAAGCTGGCGGTAACGGTTGACGTCGATGGAGATCCGCTTGATGCTGTCGATAATCCTGTTCGATGCGATGTCGACGACGATGATATTGCTGTGCTTCCCCATAATTTCAACGATAAGTTTCTTGTTGACGGAAAACCCCAGTTCGTTGATGGTGTCGACGAAGATTTCCACGATACGCTCCGAGTCCTTCTGGCGGATGTCCGTGATGCGGCCCCCCTGAATATGTTTTCTTAACAGCATGCAAAACCCCATGGGATTCAGAGGGTTGGAAGTCGTTTCGGTAATCAGGTGCAGCCTCGCATGGCCGCTGTTCGATGAGATATATAATTTATAATTTTCTCTGCCTGAATGGACGTTCAAGACGATCTCGTCTGCTTCGGGCTGGTATATTTTTTCTATTTTACCGCCGATCAGCGTCCTGTTCAGCTGATGGACGACCGCTCCGGTAACCATACCGTCAAAACTCATTGTGAAGTCTCCTTTAATGATGTATAATAATTTAAGGTTTAGCGAAAACAAAACCTAGTTTTATTATGATACCATATATAAATAAAAAATAACAAGCACGGCAAGGAGAACTTTATATGATCAAAAGCATGACGGGCTTCGGCAGAAGCGAATATACGGACGGAAAACGGAGCATAATTGTAGAAATCAAGTCAGTCAATCATAGATACAGCGATATCAGTTTTAAAATGCCGAGACGGTATTCCTTCGCGGAAGACAGGCTGAAGGGAGCCGTAAAAGACATCGCCAGAAGGGGAAAGATCGATGTATCCATCATGGTTGAGAATATCACCGAGGATGATACGAACGTCAGACTGAATACGATGGTTGCCAGGCAATATTACGACAACCTGAGAGCGCTGCAGAAAGAGTTTGATCTCAGCGGCGATATTACCCTTCAGTTTTTATCCACCTTGCCCGACGTGATGAAGGCCGTCCCCGATGTGGAGGACGAGGAGGAGATCTATAAAAGTCTGGAAATTCCCGTTCTGGAAGCGGCGAAAAAGCTGGATGAGATGCGAACTCTGGAAGGAGCCAAGCTTGCCGAGGATATCATCAAAAGAGGAGACTATATCAGGAGCCGGGTAAAAGAAATCGAGACGCGGTCCCCTGAAGTCACCAAAGCATATTCTGAGAAATTGAGGGACAGGATCAGGGAGCTTGTCGGAGCCAATGTAACGATTCCAGAGGACCGAATCCTTGTAGAGGCCGCTATCTTTGCGGATAAATGCAGCATAACGGAGGAACTTGTCCGCCTTGACAGCCATATTATTCAACTGGACCGGATTATAACCAACAGCAACCAGCCCGACGGGAAAAAATTGGACTTTCTCGTTCAGGAGATGAACCGCGAAGCAAATACCATCGGTTCCAAAGCCAACGATATTGAGATCACCAATAAAGTTCTGGAAATTAAAAGCGAGATCGAGAAGATCAGAGAGCAGGTCCAAAACATCGAGTAGCGTCATCGTCGTAAAAAACCATATTGTATTATGGCGGATTTTATTGTATTCTATATATTCATAGGATGAAGAAGGATATTGAAAGGATCAACGATGAGCAGAGGGTTATTATTTATTATTTCGGGCCCCTCGGGAGCAGGAAAAGGTACGATATGCCAGAGACTGAAGGAACAGGGCAGCATTGAATTATCCGTTTCCATGACGACTAGAAAGCCGAGGCCGGGAGAGATTGACGGGAAGAATTATTATTTCGTATCCGAAGAAGAATTTATCGAAACCATAAATCGCGGCGGGTTTTTGGAATATGCGAAGGTGTACGGCAACTATTATGGAACGCCGAAGGACATCGTGCTCGCACAGCTGGAGTCCAACAAGGACGTCGTGCTGGAAATAGACATTCAAGGGGCGCTTCAGGTCAAGGATTCATATCCTAAGGGAGTTTTCATTTTTATTCTTCCGCCTTCCATGGCGGAACTGAGAAAGCGGATCACCGGAAGAGGCTCGGAATCGGAAGCGGATATTAACCTCAGACTCGGAGAGACGCTGAAAGAGGTTGCATATATTGACAGGTATGATTATTGCGTGATAAACGATGAGATCGAAGAGGCCGTACAGCGGGTGACCGATATCATTAAAGCGGAGCATTCCAAGGTGACTCAGGATATTTATGAATTGATCGAAAAATATAAGGAGGAGATTTAAATGTTATATCCATCAATTAACTTAATCAGGCAGAAGGCCGACAGCAGATATACCCTGGTGATTCTGGCCGCCAAAAGAGCCAGAGATATTATCGACGGAAAGCCGAAACTGACGGAAGCAGACATTGAAAAACCGGTCTCCATCGCGGCAAATGAGATTGCGGAGGATTTGATTACCTATAGAAGAGAAAGTTAATTATCTGCGCTGTATCAAGCAGATATACGCCTGTTACGATTTAAAGCCACCGCGGCACCAGCCCTGCCGACGGTGGCTTTATCTCGCGGGAGTGGTTTTGGCAATCTTTCCGCCTCGTATCGCCATGTTCAGGCTGTCAAACAAACGTAT
>CAMJRV010000212.1 GCA_946408315.1 uncultured Bacillota bacterium
GTTTCTTATTCATAACGCAGGAAACAGGTGCATCCAGGGATCCGTTTGCAAGAATCCAGCGCCTCGCGTCCCCGTCAGTCAGACTGCCAACCAAACGTCCTTCCTCCACGATAAACAGAACCCTTTTCGCCGTATTGAGTATCCCCATGGCCGCCCGCACTGTGATATCTTTTTCTATTAAGAATTTATTAATATCCATTATGTCGAATATTCCTCTTTCATATTTTGTCTGATTATGGTATATTATACCGTAACAAAAATGACCAGTCAACCTGATATGAGGGGAGAAGAACATGAGTCTATATCATCAAAACCTTGATTTTTTAAAAGATAATCTTCCGACTACATATGAGATTTTCATCAGCGACGAAGCGAAATTCGAATCAAAGATAACCCCTTTTGACGGTTCCAATCTGATTGTCGAAAACGGTCAGAGAATATGTATGCTCCACAGCGCTTACAGCTTGGAAAGAGAAACTGCCGAAATGTTCTCCTCTATCGATGAGGACGTGGAATGCATCGTCGTCTTTGGAATGGGACTGTGGTACTCTCGAAATCATATCTTCAATACCTACAAAAATCTGCGCCATCTCATTATCGTAGAACCGGATCTGAATCTTTTCAAAGAAGTGCTGCACCGAATCGATCTGCCTGATCTGACGGCTTCAAGCACTGAAATCAGCCTGATCATCAACCGCAGTGAAACCGAAGCAATTTTATCCATATGGTCGTTTTTAGGGGCAAGAGATAATTTTAAAATGGATTTTGCTTACAACCTCTCCTATCGGAGTCTATACCCCGGTTATTTCGAGTCTGTTTATCAAGGAGTCACGGATCAATTCAGAAACCTCTGGGTTAATTATCGGACTATGGATTCGCAGATGGCTTTATGGACATACAATACGATGAGAAACCATAAGTACAATGCGGTTCCCATCACTCAATTCCTCGGCTGGTTTGAAGACATACCCGCGATTATCGTTTCCGCCGGTCCATCTTTGAATGATAACATGCACTATCTGAAGGAAGTAAAGGACCGAGCGGTTATCATGGCCGTAGGCTCGGCAATCAAGGTATTGGATAGCAACGGAATCGTACCCCACTTTCGTTTAGCGATCGATGGAACGGAAAGTGAGAGAAGGGTATTTGACGGAATTCAAACTGATAGTTCTATCTTGATTTTCACAGACACACTATGTTCCGGCATTCTGGAAAACTATGAAGGTGGCAAGGCTCGGATGGCCTTTGATATCGGCGCTTTAGACAAGTATGTTTTCCATCGGCTGTATGGTGAGCTTTCCCCTGTTCAGAGCGGCTTTTCCATCGCCAATGTGGCCTTGGACCTTGCTATCAAGCTAGGATGCAGAAAAATCATCTTTATGGGACAGGACCTGAGTTATACGGAGGGCAAGACCTATGCAAAGGGCATTCAGCCTGCTCGCGAGATTGATTTTAGCAGGGAGGAATTTGTCAAGACGACGAATACTGCCGGCGAGACGGTCTACACCAGCTCTTTCCTCCTCGGCATGCGAAGCCTTTTTGAGCGTATGATCCAGTTCAATCCCGGCATCGACTATATCAATGCTACCATGCGAGGGCTGAATATCGCCGGTGCAGTCAATAAGCCTTTTGAGCAGGTTATGAAGGAAGATCTTCGTGAAAATAGACATGTAGATAACCGGATTGATGATTTGATGCTCCAAAACCAGATCGAGGACAGCGTCTGGAAACAAAAGCTGGAGAAACTGAACTTAGAGGAAGCAATTCAGGAGGCCGACAGCATTAACGAGTATACCGTAAAGAAACTGCGGAAGCTGCAAAAACAATTTGCACGCGGCACTGAAATCAATAAGCTGAATCGGGACTTAAACGA
Source organism: uncultured Bacillota bacterium (assembly GCA_946408315.1). GTDB lineage: Bacteria > Bacillota > Clostridia > Peptostreptococcales > Anaerovoracaceae > Anoxybacterium. The sequence continues at coordinate 1,874 of CAMJRV010000212.1, forward strand.
GATCGAAACCTATGGGGAAAAGCAGTTTGAAAGCCTCGAGTTTTATCAGGTGGCTGTCGATTCTGCGTTAAAGGTAAGATTCCAGGCCCTGCGTCATACCTATCAAAATAAAGGTGCTAATGAAAAAGAGACATTTGAAAATAACTTTGAACTAGCTCTCAGGAAGGCAGCTGAAATAAAATCGTATTTGGATTTTTTAACCGATACGATATCCCAGCTGGAAGAGTAGGAGATAGCGATGATTGATATCAAACGGATTGAGGAAATAGAGCGGCTGATTTTCGATTTCGAGATACAGCCGGCGATGCAGGAATTCGCATCATTGACAGAAGAAGTGATCCTGGCAAGCAGCAGCCTTCCTCCTGAAAAGCTGGAGAAACTGCTGTGGATCATAAACATGATGAACTCTGCCTTATCAAACAAGGATTACCTTCTATTAAACGATCTTTTAGAGTATGAATTAACCCCTTTTATTATCACTCTCTGACTTCCGGCCGAAACCTGCTCTTGCTGATTCCGCCGTTCTCTTCTGCCACCTCCAGCAGAGAAATGTAGATATTGACGACGATCTGATACAGCTCAGGCGGTATCTCCTCCCCCAGCTCCAGCTTGGCCAGCATGGTGGCGGCGCTGTCGTCATGATAGATGGCCACTCCGTTTTCAATGGCAACCTGAAGGATTTTCTGTGCGATATATCCGGTTCCCGCAGCAACCACACAGGGGGCGCTGTTCTTATCCTGATCGTATTTCAGGGCGGCAACGCTGAGAGAAGAAAGTCCCCCTTTCTCCAGCTCTTTCTGCGTCGCTCCTTTCCACTCATCAGACCTTGACATCGATTCCCACCTTCCTCATAGCCAGCTTCGGAAACCGCTGAAGGATCGTCTGGCTTTCCTGATAAACGTCAACGTGATAGTCGGCCAGTCGAAATCCCTGCTCCTCTATGATTTCCTTCCACTTCGTTCTCGTTTCCTTCACCGGATTCACCAGAAGATCCGGACAGCGGATATCCAGGTCGATCTTCTTATCCTTCACAAGGATATCTACCTCAAAATTTCCGTATTTATCCGATTGGATCGTAAAAAAGATATTCTTTGCGGATTTCGCATCCCCTTTCCGCTCCTTGCAGTCCTTATCCACGAAGAATTCCCCGTAAGTATTTTCATCCATGTAGCGAAACGGGATGAGAAAATGCATCAGTGGTACGATAGGACTCTCGCTTTGAATCAGATTGATCAGCACGTTCTGTGCGACGCCGCCGATCTTGGACGGGCCTGATTGATCCAATGCTTTGGAGAGCAGGGACGCCATATCGGCTTTCTCGGACTCTGTTCCGTACTTCTCCAGGGTTCTCTTCTCTCCCCCCTGCTTTTCGCCCATTTCCTGCTCTCGAAGCGCATGCTCAAATACGAGCTTCCTCATCTCGATAATATCGTCGTCGCTCAATTGAGTCAGCAGCTTCAAATCATCGCCCAACTGAAAGACCGCTTCTTCCAGCAGCCGGGGATCCGCCTTGTCATACCGCACGATGTTGTGAACGATAGACATAACCTGATTGTATATTTTATCACTGCCCTGATGCCGTTTCGCGATTCTGCCCAGCACCGGTATGATTTCATTCTTCAGATAGGATTTGATCTCGCCCTGCTTTTCTTTATCCAGCTTAATCATACTTTCCAGCTCCGGGCCGGTCATGACCGTCCGCCCGTTGCTTGCATTCCGCTTCGTCAGTCCATTCAGCTTGACCATGGCATCCAGGTTTTCGATCTGCTGCTGCAGCAACTGCGCTTCCGCCTTCGGCAGCCTGAGGGATAGATTCTGTCCCTGCTTTACGATGGCCGAAAGCGAGTTTTGCTGATTGACATAGGAGTCAAAAAATTTCAGGATGGCCACGATGGCCTCCTTCAGCTTGGGCTGCCCCTCCAGCTTGGCAAGCATCCGCAGGCTGTCAAAAAACTCGCCGGAAAAGATGGTTGCTCCCTTTTCTCTGTTCAGCAGTTCGCTCAGCATCTCCTGAGGCTTTACAAAAACTTTGTCTAAAAAGCTTTCGGGAAGAAAGCCGCTCGACGTCTCAAACAGCCTGGCCATAAGCACAAGCTTACGCACGCCGTCAGCCTGCGCTTTCGTACTATGTAATAAAGGTTCAAAGATTTCTTTATTGAGATTTTTCAGAAGAGACTGTTTCCCGCTTTCTTCGTCCGCTCGTTTGGCTCCGGGAACCTGTTCTTTCGAGATCTGGTCTGGATTGTGAATATCAAAGACAGCATCTGTGGGAAGCTTGCTGGGTAGGTTCTGAACTTTACTTTTAATCGAAATCGGTGAAGTGATCTTTAATATGTCAACCACATGAAACTCTCCTTTTGACTGGCGCTTCCATGCCTGTCATTATCTTTTCTTTAGCGCCTCAAGCAATTTTACGGCCACTACAATATCGTCGTTTCTGGAGTCGAAGGTCGTCAGCATAAGACGTTTTACTTCCGGCCGGCGATTGATCTCCTCAATAATCTTACGGTTTTCTTCATCTCTTTGCAGCTGTTCGGCGTCTCCGCCATCCGCCAGGATTTCCGCCAGACTGACGTTCAACACCTGACAGATCTGATTTAACCTCACCATGTCAATAGAGTTTTTTCCGATTTCCCAGGCCGACACGGAGCTGTGGGTTACATCCAGGGCTTCCGCCAGTCCTTTCTGCGTCATCTTCCTTAACTTTCTGTAACGCTTGATATTATTCCGCGCAATATCATTGATGGATTCCATTTCTTATCCTCCCTGACAATTATGACGTTAATTAAGATATCTGATTATATCTCGAATCGTCATGAAAATCAATAAACCGACAAATATATTTTCAAGAATCTGTGAAATCGCCTAATCTTTATCCCTCCATTGCCGATAAATAAATAAGAGCTTTATTGGTTTTTAGATTATAGTGAATTAAAAGGTGGAATTACGATGAGTAGCTTTGATTATGCAAATGATTCAATGTTGGAGATGTATCTGTTTGAATCGACGACCCTTCTTGAGCAGCTGGACGAAATTTTACTTCAATCGGAGAAGGAAGAGAATCTCTCCGCGGACAACGTGAATGAGATCTTTCGTATCATGCATACGATTAAAGGCTCTTCTGCAATGATGGAGTTCGATACCATAGCCCATGTATCACATAAATTGGAGGACTTATTTTATGTCGTTCGCGACAATGGAATCGACCAGGATTACTTCCAGGAACTGTTTGACCTGGTGCTTGAAGTATCCGATTTTCTGAAGGAAGAAGTGGAAAAGATCCGGCAGGGTCAGCGCCCTTCCGGGGAAAATGAAAACCTGATCTCCTCCATCGTCGATTTGCTCGAACGGATGAACGGCGCAGCCTCCAAAGC
>CAMJRV010000213.1 GCA_946408315.1 uncultured Bacillota bacterium
GTACGATTATATCGTCGACGCCATCGACGATGTGCCGGCGAAGCTCTTGCTGATCCGAACGGCAAATCAGCTTTCGGTTCCGATCATTTCTTCTATGGGAACGGGAAACAAGTTTGATCCGTCCCTGTTTCGGATAGACGATATCCGGAAGACGAACACCTGTCCGCTGGCCAAGGTGATCCGAAAGGAAACGGCAAAGATGGGAATCAAAAACCTCAAGGTTCTCTTCTCGACCGAGGCGCCTCATCGGGAGGAACTGCCGGAAGACGGCAGCCGTTCCCCCGCAAGCATCGCATTCGTCCCATCGACGGCGGGCCTTCTGATCGCAGCGGAGGTAATCCGGGAGCTGCTCTACACGGCGCCGACGGAACGGACGCTTTTCGGAATCAAGCTGCCGACCCCTGGGATCAAGACCGATTATTGATACGGAATGTCGAAAAAAGCAGATAAATGCGGATAAAAGTAGGAAAAAACATCGCTGAGGCTGCAACATTTTTTGAAAAATGCCACCCCTTTTATGAATAATAAAAGGAGGTGGCGGAATGAAGCCAAACAGCAACGGCAATTCTGGTCCAGGCTGCCATGGGAATTACATTCCCGTGGTTACGCGAAAGGAAACGGCCAAAGTATGTCTCAGTGAAATTCTGTATATCGAAACAGAATTGCGGACCGTGATCATCTATACGGAAATCCGCGCTTACCGATTCTACGGAAAACTCGACGAGGTGATAAAGTCTCTGAACGGAAATTTTTATCGCTGTCACAAGAGCTGTATCCTCAACATGGAAAAAATCATCCGGATGGAGGACGGCATCTTTCATTTTGAAGGCGGAGAGACGCTCCGGATCGGTCAGAACAATTATCAGCGCACAAGGCGCCACTATATCAGGTTTCTTATGGAAAAACGATAAAAAAAGCGGCGGTTGCCGCTTTTTTTCCTTGATTTTCAAACTGTAATAGTGTATAGTATTCGAGGATATGTCTCGAATTGAGATGTATTATGATTTAAATCAAACGAATTCACACACCGCGTTATGGCAAAATGGGTGCCAGAAATGGCCATTTTAGCGGAAGGCGCGGTGGAGGGGAAAAACCAGGAGGTAAAAAATTATGGCAGTTATTTCAATGAAACAGTTACTGGAAGCAGGCGTCCATTTCGGACACCAGACGAGAAGATGGAACCCTAAGATGGCTCCGTACATCTTCACAGAGAGAAACGGAATCTATATCATCGACCTGCAGAAGACAGTAAAGAAAATCGACGAAGCCTATGCTTTCATGAGAGAAGTTGCGGCGACTGGAAGACCGGTTCTTTTCGTAGGAACGAAAAAGCAGGCTCAGGCTGCGATCGCCGACGAGGCAAAGAGATGCGGCATGTACTTTGTAAACGAAAGATGGCTCGGCGGCATGCTGACCAACTACAAGACGATTTCCAGCAGAATCAAGAGACTGAACGATATCAGAGCGATGGAAACAGACGGAACCTTCGAGGCGCTTACAAAGAAAGAAGTCATTAAGCTGAGAGCCGAGCTGGAGAGACTGGAAAAGTTCTTAGGCGGAATCAAAGACATGAAGGGTATGCCGGCTGCGATATTCGTCGTCGACCCCAAGAAAGAAAGAATTGCGATCAAGGAAGCAAGAATTTTAGGAATTCCGATCATCGGTATCGTCGATACGAACTGTGATCCGGATGACGTTGACTATATTATCCCGGCCAATGACGACGCGATCAGAGCAGTCAAGCTGATTGCGGGAAGAATGGCTGACGCGATCATCGAATCCAACCAAGGCGAAAGCTTTGCAGAAGCGGATGAAGCCGCAGCTGTGGAAGTCGAAGAAGCCGCGGAAGAGATTGCAGAATAATAAAAAAGCATTACGGAAAAATAAAATAAAAATAGGTATTGCGCAGGAAATTTTCTGAAAGGCAAGGCGCAGCGATGACTGTGAAGCGACGTGTACATAGCCGTACACGAGGCAAACAGGAAGAAGCTGCAACACAGCCTTTCAGAAAATTAACAAGCAAAGGAGAATAAGATATGGAAGTAACCGCTAGCTTAGTAAAAGAGCTGCGCGAAAGAACAGGCGCAGGAATGATGGACTGCAAAAAGGCTCTTGTTGAAACAAGTGGAGATATGGAAAAGGCCATTGAGCTGCTGAGAGAAAAGGGACTTGCAAAAGCCGCCAAGAAGGCGGGAAGAGTCGCTTCTCAGGGTCTGGTCAAGCTTGCTTTTTCCGCTGACGGAAAGAAGGCTGCCGCAGTCGAAGTCAACTCCGAAACCGACTTCGTTGCAAAGAATGAAGAGTTTATCGAATTCGTCGAGGTTCTGGCCCAGAAGGCTCTGGATGCAGACAGCGACGATATGGAAGCGTTTATGGCGCTGTCCTATAAGGACGAAGGCACCGTACAGGACGCTTTGAACAATAAGATCGCAAAGATCGGCGAAAACATGAACGTCAGAAGGTTTGCGAAGTGCGAAACTCCCGGCGTCGTATATGTCGGCTATACCCACGGAAACGGCAAAATCGGCGTTGTCGTAGGCTTTGAAACCGACGCAGCCGCTGAAGAAATCGGCGTAATGGGCAGAGACGTGGCAATGCAGGTCGCTTCCATGAATCCGAAGTTTGTCGATGAGACGGCAGTCGATCCGGCATGGCTGGAAGAAGAGAAAAAGATCGCAGAGCAATTGCTCCTAAACGAAGGCAAGAAGCCGGAAATGCTCAGCAAGATCATCCCGGGTAAGGTAAAAGCCATCCTTAAGGAAGTTTGCCTTGTAGATCAGAAATTTGTAAAAGACGGAGAACTCACTGTAAAACAGTACATCGACAATACTGCCGGCGCGCTGGGCAAGAGCGCCAAGGTTGTTGAAATGATCCGTTATGAAGTAGGCGAAGGCATCGAAAAGAAAGAAGAAAATTTTGCAGAAGAAGTTGCAAAACAGATGAACAACTAATCAGGATATGGTATAATAAAAGGACACTAGCATTAGTGTCCTTTAGATTACGGGAAAGGACACGGTTATGGAGCCAAAATACAAGAGAGTCGTTTTAAAGATCAGTGGAGAAGCGTTGGCCGGAGAATCGAAATTCGGTCTGAACGAAGAGATGCTGGGGATGGTGGCGCAGGAGGTCAAGGCGCTGATCAATCTCGGAGTACAGGTGGCCATCGTCGTCGGCGGCGGCAATTTCTGGAGAGGAAGAACCAGTAAAAGTATGGACCGCGCAACGGCGGACTATATGGGGATGCTGGCAACCGTCATCAATTCGCTGGCGCTTCAGGACGCCTTCGAGGCGGTCGGAATTCCCACCAGGGTGCAGACGGCCATTGAGATGAAAGAGGTGGCGGAGCCCTATATCAGAAGGCGCGCTATGGCTCATCTCACGAAAAATGTCGTCGTCATATTCGCGGCTGGAACCGGAAATCCGTTCTTTTCAACCGACACTACCGCAGCTTTGCGTGCGGCGGAGATCGAAGCCGACGTCATCCTTCTGGCAAAGAAGGTCGACGCCGTTTATTCGGACGATCCGGAAACGAATCCCGACGCGATCCGCTATGACGAGCTGACCCACAAGGAAGTGCTGGAAAAGGAACTCAAGGTCATGGATTCCACGGCGGCCTCTCTTTGCATGGATAACAACATTCCGATCCATGTATTTGGGCTATCAGAACCAGACAATGTGCTGAAAGCTGTTTATGGTGAAAAAATAGGCACCATTATCAGGTAAAGAATCAAAAATCAAAAGTATCCAGATTAAAAATCCAAATCAAAAGTATGAAATTGCGGAGGATGAAATTATGAGTATTGATGTGCAGCAAGTTCTTGACGAGAAGATGAAGAAGAGCATATCTGTTTTGAAGGAAGAATTAAACACGGTCAGGGCAGGAAGAGCCAATCCGGCATTGCTGGATAAGGTCACGGTGGATTACTACGGAAGTCCGAGCCCGCTCAAGAACATTTCAAATATATCGGTTCCAGATCCGAGGACCTTAATGATTTCACCGTTCGATCCAAAATCTATCCATGACATAGAAAAGGCGATCAATGTTGCCAATCTGGGGATCAATCCCTCCAATGACGGCAAGGTGATCCGTCTTGTTATCCCTGCCGTAACGGAAGAACGCAGAAAAGAACTGATCAAGGTCGTAAAAAAATTCGGTGAGGATTCCAAGGTTGCCGTCAGAAATGAGAGGCGGGACGCCAACGATGAACTGAAAAAGCAGGAAAAAGCGGGAGAGTTGACGGAAGACGATCTGAAGAAGGCTCTGGACGATGTACAGAAAAAGACAGATAAAGCGATCAAGGATATCGATCAGATTATAGCAGATAAAGAAAAGGAAATCATGGAGGTTTAATCATTGAGTGATTTTCCCGACGTATTAGGTATGGAGCTTCATGATGCGACAGCCCTTCTGGAAGCAGAAGGGCTGGAGTTTATTATTGTGGAAACGAAACCGCCGAAAAAACGGCGGGCGGAACAGGAGGATTGTGATCCGCCTGAAGCGGGGCAATCTGCGCTGCGGGTCGTCAAGGTACAGCCCCGAAGCTCCGAGCGCTTTCTTTCGGAAGGAAAACAGGGACTCCTGTTAACGGTGTGCAAATATGACTGATTGTGTAAATAAGATTGATTTAGAAAGAGTCCCCGCCCACGTCGCCATCATCATGGATGGAAACGGACGCTGGGCACAGAAACGAAATCTGCCTCATATGGCAGGTCATAATGCAGGAATGCAGGCGATGAAGGAGATCGTAAAGGCCTCCTCGTCTTTAGGAGTAAAGCATCTGACCGTCTATGCGTTTTCTACGGAAAACTGGAAGCGGTCCATGGAGGAGATCAACGGGATCTTCAAGCTGCTGATCCTTTATATCGAAAAAGAGCTGAAAGAGCTCCATGAAAACAATGTGAAAGTCAGGATTCTGGGCGACTATGAAAAGCTGCCGAAGAACGCGGTGAAGAGTCTGGAGCGCTCTCTTGCGACGACAAAGGACAATACCGGGCTTCAGTTTAATATTGCCTTGAATTACGGCGGCAGGGACGAAATCCTGAGAGCCGTTCAAAAGCTGGCGGAACAAGTGAAAGACGGAAGTCTTTCTGCGGAGGAAATTACGGAGGCCATGCTTTCGGAAAACCTGTATACCGCGGGGATTCCCGATCCCGACATGATCGTCCGTACCAGCGGCGAGATGCGTTTGAGCAATTACCTGTTGTGGCAGTGCGCCTACAGCGAATTTATATTTACAG
>CAMJRV010000214.1 GCA_946408315.1 uncultured Bacillota bacterium
GACAAGAGCAATTCCGGGACGGCGACGGCCGTTTTTAACGGGATCTTTTACGGAGGTTCGGGTATCGGCGCGGCAGTGGCGGGTTTCACCATTTCCGCCCTGGGATGGAAACCTTCCTTCTATGTAATAGCCCTGATGACGCTGGTCCCCTCCGTGCTGTGGTTTTTCACGGTGAAAGAAAAGAAGACGGCGCCGCCGGATGCGCCTTCTGAAGGGAAGGACAGGACGTTTCAGGACCTGGTTCGGTCTCCGGGGGTCTGGGCTCTTATCATCTGCCTGTTTTCAACGATCTGGATGGTTCAGGTGCTGTCCGTAGACCTTCCCCTTTATGGAAGCGCTTTGCAGTATGATGCGGAGGCCGTCGGACTGTTCATGTCCTCCCTGGCCGTTGGCATTTTTCTGGCATGCGTGATTTCGGGAAGGATCTCCGATTATTTTTCCCAGAAATCGAAGGACCCGGCGGCAGCCAGGATGATCGTTTTTTCGATCGGACCTGTGTTGTCGATCCTGTCGATCCTGCTTTTGCTGGCCATCGATAAGAGCAGCTTTCCGTTATTTTATTTCGCCATCCTTCTCCTTTCCTTTTCCAGCGCCTGGGGGTTGGGAGCGTTTTACTGCATACTGCCTGAAATCATGGAACCCAGAAAGGTTGAATATGCAACAGGCTTGATCGGAGGAATCGCGGACATCGGAATGCCTGTAGGCCCTCTGCTCTTCGGGGTGGTCTTCGGGGTGAAGGGACTCTGGACGGGAGCATGGATTTCCTGTATCGCTGTCTGTCTGATCAGCGCCTTTGCCAGCATCGCGTTCGTTCAGAGAATGAGGGCAAAGGGAACCTTGGATAGAGGAGAAACCGAATGAAAATCGGCGTACTGTCGGATACTCATATTCCGACCAGAAAAAAAGTTCTGCCGGAGACTGTGATAGAGGCGTTCCGCAGCGTGGATCATATCATTCATGCCGGCGATATTTCCTGTTTGGAAGTGCTGGAGATACTGAATTCTTTGGCCGCCGTTACCGCTGTCGCCGGAAATATCGATCCGGAGGAGCTTCAGACAGCTCTCGGCACGAAACGGATCATCACGTTAAACGGATACCGGATCGGGATCACCCACGGGCATGGGAAATCGGGGAAAACGGTGGACAGGGCGGTCCGGTGTTTTGAAAATGATGGGGTTGACTGCATCGTGTTCGGCCACAGCCATAATCCGTTCTGCGAATACCGAGACCATATTCTTTTATTCAATCCCGGTTCTCCTACCGACAAGAGGAGAAATGAGTTTTTTTCCTTCGGTATTCTGGAACTGGGGAATGATATAAAAGCGAAACATATATTTTTTTGAAATCGGGGGGAGATTATGAGAAAATCGGCATTGGGGAAATTATTGTTCGTCCTGCTCATAGGCGCATGCGCGTTCGTGTTCTACTTGTATCGAGCGGAACCCGACTTTTTGACGGATCGGGTTTACGACCGCATCTACGCGGATCGCCTTGCGGCAGAGCCGGAGGTTTTGCTGGGGGAAACTCCGGTTCTTTTTGATCTGACCAGGGAAGAGTGGAGCCTGAAAAAAGACAACGGCAAGTGGTATCATCCGCCGGAGAATGCTGTCCATCCACAGAAAAAGGCTGGCGACCCGAAGGAGACGGAAGTCCTCTTGCCTGCCTCTGAACAAGTGAAGACAGGTGTGCAGCCGCAGCCTGCAGCTATCGTCTCAAAGGAAGATAAGCTGACCCTGGAGATCGACAAGGCGCCCGACGGGGCACGGGTAAAGATCACCGACACGAACACAGGACAGATCGTCTTGGAGGACCAGGTCGCTTTTGAGCGCGGGAACACCGGTGAAAGCGAGATGCCGAAGGGACGGACTGATTTTGCCCAGCTTCCGCTGCCAGGGCGAAACGGAACCTTTACGTATGAATTGGCGCTGGAATGGACCGGGGAAACCAATCCCTACCGGGGGGCCTATGTGATGGAGCTTCCTGTAACGGTGGCTTTGCCGGCAGAATTCGTTTTTTCCGGACAGAAGCTTGCCCAGGGCCAATTGCTGGAGATCACGGTCAACTACGCCGACGGACCTGAGGACATCCTTTTCGAGCAGTCCATTTACAATAAATTCAGGTGGTACCGGGAGGAGGGAGGCGCGCTCACGGGGTATTTGCCCACAAATTACAATGTGAAGCCGGGGGTGTATCCGATCCGTTACGGCGTCAAGAGTAAGGGGACGGAGTTTACCCAGGAAATCGAGGTCACGGAATATCCCTACCATATCCAATACCTGACCGTCGATAAGAAGACGGAACAGGAGACGAGAAACGATGCGGCTTATGAAGAATATAATAAATACTATATTCCTGTGCGAAACGAGTCGGCGCCGGCCAGATATTATAAGGATTCCTTCCTCTTGCCGGTGAAGGGCCGTCTCACCACGGAATTCGGCGAGACGCGTTATGTCAACGACCAGCCCACTTCCTACCGTCATCTCGGCCTGGACATTGCCGCCCCTGCAGGAACCGAGGTCAAGGCCTCAAACCGGGGCAAGGTGGTCCTGGCCCGGCCGCTGATCCTCACGGGGAACACGGTTATGATCGATCATGGGGAGGGCTTGTTCAGCGTCTATCATCATATGCTGAACCTTTCGGTGAAGAACGGGGAGATCGTGGAGCGGGGACAGAAGATCGGAGAGGTCGGTTCTACCGGGTTTTCCACCGGCGCTCACCTGCACTTTATGATATCCTATTACATGGTGAACCTGGAACCGGGATATTTTCTCGTCGGTCAGCCGATCACCTACGAAAATTACCGGGAATTTATCCAATGAGATTGGAAACACTAACTTCGGAGGTGTTTCCACAATGGTATCACGTAAATCGGTCATAACGTTCGGCATGGTCGCCATTCCCATCGGGATGTATACGGCCACCCAGGACAACGACATTCATTTCAATCAACTGCATAAGGAAGATAACAGCCGTATCCGGTACAAGAAGACCTGCGCACATTGCGGCAAGGAGATTGTTTCAGGGGATATCGTCAAGGGCTTTGAGTACGATAAGGACAAGTATGTTGTCATCACGGACGAGGAAATCGAGAAGATCAAGACGGAAAAGGAAAAATCCATTCAGATCCTTCACTTTGCCCAGTTAAACCAGATTTCTCCCGTCTACTACGACAAGACGTACCAGGCCGCTCCCGAGGCGGGCGGCGAAAAGGCTTTCGAGCTGCTCCGAGCCGCGCTGATGGCCGAGCAGAAGGTCGCCATAGGCAAAGCGGTCATGGGCACGAAGGACACGCTGATGGCGATCATCCCGCGGGAGGACGGCATCCTCATCTCCACGATGTACTATGCCGACGACATCAAGGATCTTCAGAAACCGTACACGAAGCCTGAGGTTTCCGATCAGGAGCTGAACTTGGCGAAGACGCTGATCAACTCCATGGACACTCCCTTCGCTCCCGAGGCGTACAAAGATGAGTACCAGATAAAGCTGCGCGCTCTCATTGAGACGAAAATCTCCGGCCAGGAGGTCGTCGCCGCAGAGTCTGAGGGACCCGGCAAGGTCATAGACCTCATGGAAGCCCTGAGAGCCAGCGTTGAAAAGGCAAATCAGGAGAAGGCTCCGGAGAAGCCAAATCAGGAGAGAGAATCGGCGAACGCAAAACAGGAGAAGGACCTGGCGTAATTCTATGGCAGAAAAACTCAATGTGTACAACCTGAAAAGGAATTTTGAAAATACTCTGGAGCCAGAGGGAAAGGCAGCCGCTTCTGAAGAGGGGCTGCGCTTTGTCGTTCAGCACCATAAAGCCCGGAGCGACCACTACGATTTCCGCCTGGAATGGGACGGCGTTTTATTGAGCTGGGCGGTGCCCAAAGGCCCGTCCTATCATACCAAGGACAGGCGGCTCGCCATGCGGGTCGAGGATCATCCCCTGGAATACAGAAATTTTGAGGGGACGATCCCCAAGGGGGAATACGGCGGCGGCACCGTCATGCTCTGGGACGAAGGCTGGTGGGAGCCTTATATCGATGTGGCGGCCGGGCTCCGGGAAGGTATGCTGAAGTTTGCCCTGAAGGGGAGAAGGCTCAAGGGCAAATGGGCCCTGGTACGCATAAAAGGAAAGGCGGGAGAAACGAAGGAGAACTGGCTGCTGCTGAAAGAAAAAGATGCTTATGTCAGGGAGGATGACGGAATGTCCGGGTTTGACACCAGCATCAGGACCGGGCGGACCATGGAAGAAATTGCAAGCGGGAAAGACGCAGCAGCTGCCGCGGAAGGCCCCGCAAACCCTTTCCAAAGAGCGGACGCCCAGCTTGCCAGCCTTGCGAGTACGGCCCCTGAGGGGGATGACTGGCTCTATGAGCTCAAGTATGACGGATATCGGATCCTGGCGTTTGTGGACGGCGGCGGCGTCCGGCTTGTGAGCAGAAACGGCAAGGACTACACGAAGCAGTTCTGGGATGTCGCCAGCTCCCTTGACGAACTGGCAGGCGGAAGGGCTATGGTTCTCGACGGAGAAATGACCGTCACGGACGCTTCTGGCAGGACCGATTTTCAGGCCCTGCAGAACTATATGAGAAACCCTAAAAATCAGAAACTGACCTATATCGTCTTCGACCTTCTCGCGCTGGACGGCGCGGATCTCCGGGGCCAGCGCCTTATCGACAGAAAAGAGAAGCTGGAAGCGCTGCTGAAGGATGCACCGAAAAACCTTTATTACAGCCGCCATGTCAGAGGAAACGAAAAGGAAAGCTTTGCAGCGGCATGTGAGGCGGGGATGGAAGGGATCATCGGTAAGAAAGCAGACTCTCCCTACAGCGGGACGCGCAACAGCGACTGGATCAAGCTGAAATGCGGGAAACGGCAGGAATTCGTTGTCGGAGGATATACGCTTACGGATAAAAGAACGAGCGGAGTCAGCGCCCTTCTTCTCGGCGTCTATGAAGGAGAGGACCTGATCTATTCCGGACGCGCCGGTACGGGCTTCAGCGAAGCGGACCGGAAGGAGCTCGGAAAGAAATTTGAACCGCTAAAGAGATCAGAACCTTCCTTCCAATTTGCACCGGAAGTCAGGGCAAATGAAAAGATTACCTGGCTCGAACCGGAACTGGTGGCGGAAGTCCAATTTGCCGAATGGACAGAGGACAATCTGCTGCGGCAGGCGAGCTTCAAGGGTCTGCGGACGGATAAGGCCCCAAGGGATATCAGGAGAGAGGACGCGGACGTCAAAAG
>CAMJRV010000215.1 GCA_946408315.1 uncultured Bacillota bacterium
CTACGCCACCCTCATCGAAAGCATGGGAATCGACATGGCGTTAAATCCCCTGGATATGGCCGCAAGCCACATCCTCCGGTTTATTCAGGGCTCCAAGCGCGTCATTTCTTCCCAGTTGATCCAGGGACAGGCGGAGATGATCGAGATCATCGCGGATGACCACATGCGCCTTGCAAACCGGCCCATCGAGAATCTGGATCTTCCGGAAGGCATTATGATCGCCGCGATACACCGGGGTACCGACGTGATCATCCCCAATGAGGATACGGAAATTATAAAGAACGACAAAGTGATCATCATCAGTCTTCTGTCCGATATTCCCGAACTGGAAAAATTCATTCGCTCCGGTAAGCTGGGCTTTTTCAAATAGAGGTGTCTTTTTTATCATGGTTTTAAATTATAGGGCTATCGTCAAACTGAGCGGAATCATCATCGTCATACTGGCCTGCCTGATGCTCCCTTCGCTGCTGGTTTCCTGGCTTTTCGGAGAATCGGACGCGGTAAGATCGTTTCTCTTCACGATCGTGCCAATGCTTGTGGCAGGTTCTATCATTACGCTGTCTGTGAGAGCCGATTTCAATCATCTCAAGATTCGGGACGGCTATGCTATCGTGGCGCTCTGCTGGACTCTCGGCTCCGCTCTCGGCGCGGTGCCCTTTTTCATTTCGGGTTATATTCCCAATTTCGCCGACGCTTTCTTTGAGACCGTTTCCGGCTTCACGACTACAGGAAGTACTATACTGCCCGATATCGAAGCCCTTCCGAAGGGGCTGCTTTTTTGGCGTTCCTTCACTCACTGGATCGGCGGTATGGGAATCATCGTCTTTGCCATCGCCCTGCTCCCCATGCTCGGGATCAGCGGCCAGAGGATCGCAAAAGCAGAGACGACGGGACCCGTATTCGGCAAGCTGACCCCAAGACTGACAGAGAGCTCCAAAATCCTCTATACCATCTATATCGTCATGACCGTATTGCAGGTCTCGTTCCTGCTGATGGGCGGGATGAGCCTCTATGACGCTCTGATCCATACCTTCGGTTCTGTAGGAACCGGAGGCTTCTCCAATTACGGCGCCAGCATCATGCATTACGATAGTCTTTATTTTGAAATGGTGATCACAGCCTTCATGCTCCTTGCAGGCATGAATTTCACCCTGTATTATTATCTCCTGAGAGGTGATTGGAGGGAGCTTTTCTCCGACAGCGAACTAAAAGGCTACTACACTATTTTCGGCTCTGCAGTGCTGCTGATTGCGCTGAACCTCTGGCAAAGCGGCAACTACGATACGGTCGGCGAGTCACTGCGCTATTCTCTTTTTCAAAGCGCGTCCGTCATGACGACCACCGGTTTTGCTTCCGCCGATTTCGACCTATGGCCATCCTTCAGCAAGATGATCCTGTTCTTCCTGATGTTTGTGGGCGGATGCTCCTCATCTACCGCGGGAGGAATCAAGGTAGTCCGGATTCTTCTCCTTTTTAAACTGTTAAAAAGAGGACTTGCAATCCGCCTGCATCCAAGGGCTGTCATATCGATTAAAATCAATGAAAAACCGATTCCCGCAGATACGGTCTCTGCTGTGGCAAATTTCGTTTTTCTTTACTTTGCAATTTTTTTCGTCGGAACGCTCCTGCTCTCGCTGGAAAATTTCGATCTGGTTACTACGGCATCCGCCGTGGCTTCCTGCCTCGGAAACGTCGGCCCCGGTTTCAACCTGGTCGGTCCGATGCTGAACTTCAGCCTCTTTTCCGATGCTTCAACATTCATGCTGGCAATCATCATGCTGATCGGGCGGTTGGAATTGTTTACGATCATGCTGCTGTTTACCAGACAATTTTGGAATCCTGACAGGTGAGGTGAGTGCAGTGTCGTTCAATCGTAAAGTGATTATCAGAATCATCGGTATCGTATCTGTCATGATCGGAATATCCATGATGCTTCCGCTTCTGACGTCCTATTATTACGGAGAAAAGGAGTCTGGCCTGGCCTTTCTCAAATCGGCCGGTCTGGCTCTGTCCTCGGGCCTTCTCATCGTGATCTTTGTCCGGCCCGATTCCAATGTATTGAAAATAAGGGACGGTTACCTGATCGCGGCCATCTGCTGGTTCGTCGCCTCTGCATTCGGCGCCCTGCCCTATCTGTTCTCAGGCATGATCCCCTCCTATGGGGACGCTTTATTTGAATCGGTTTCAGGGTTTACGACGACAGGGGCTACCATCATCGATGATCTGTCCGCCCTGCCAAAAGGGATACAGCTCTGGCGATCGTTCAGCCACTGGCTCGGCGCCATGGGAATCCTGATCCTCGCAATCTCCCTGCTGCCCGCCCTGGGAATCGGCGGCCTTAAAATCGCCAGCGCCGAAGCGCCGGGTCCTACGGTGGAAAAGATGTCCACAAAGATAGCTGATTCCGCCCGAAAGCTCTACGTTATGTACGTTTCCTTTACTCTGATCGAAATTGTACTACTGATATTCGGCGGGCTAAACCTTTTTGACGCCCTGATCCACACCTTCAGCAGCATCGGTACGGGAGGTCTATCCAATTACGAGAAAGGCGTCGCACATTTTGACAGCCTGTATGTGGAGTCCGTCCTCATATTTTTCAGCGCCATCGCCTCCATCAATTTTGTACTTTACAATCATCTGTTAAAAGGGAAATGGCGGGACTTTATCAGGGATAACGAACTCAGAGCATTTTTGATGATCCTCGCGGGGGCGGCTGTACTGATCGCCCTGAATTTATGGGTGTCAGGCACCTACAGTACCCTCGGGATATCCGTCAGACATTCCATCTTCCAGGCGTCTGCCTTCATGTCGACGTCAGGATTTTTCATTGCGGACTATACCAAGTGGCCTGCGTTCAGCCAGATGATCCTTTTCTGTCTGATGCTCATCGGAGGCTGTTCCGCATCGACGTGCGGGTCTATCAAGGTGATCCGAATCATGATCCTGTTCAAACTGATTAAAAGAGGCATGTATAAACGGCTGCATCCCAACGCCGTTGTGCCGGTCAAGGTCGGCAGCCGGCCGATTTCCGCAGAAACCGTCTCAAAGGTTGTATCGTTTCTCATCATGTACTTTACGATCTTTGCCGTCAGTTCCCTGATCATATCGCTGGAAAATTACGATCTTCTGACAACCTTCAGCGCGACTGCCAGCGCCCTGTCCAACACGGGCATGGGCATGGGCCTATTGGGCCCCGACGGAAACTGCGATATCTTCTCTCTGCCGACCCGCCTGTATATGGCTGTTTTGATGATTGCCGGCCGCTTGGAGTTGTTTACCATCATCATGCTGCTGTCGCCGTCCTTCTGGAGGGCTCGATAGTCTTCTTCATGCGCTGGGGGCAAATCGCATCATAAGACTGTGCCTGCGGCGCAGAATGCTGCCAATGCGCATTCAGAAGACTATTCTCGCCCTGGTTTGCAATTAACGAATTACAGTTTTCTTTGAAAACACTTTTCCAGCCTTTTGGCAAAAGCGGGAAGACTATCTTGCTCTGTTTGTATAATATCAGTAAAAAAGTGAAATCTAATAATGGTAGATTTCACTTTTTTGTTCTGTCAATCAAAGGAGGCTTATATGCGCGTAAAAGATTTAATGGCAACATCGGTAACCTGTGTGAAGCCCGATACTTCCATCGAGCAGGTTGCAAAACAGATGAAACAGGAAAACGTCGGCTCCGTACCGGTATGCAGCGATCGGGGGGAAGCTTTGGGGATCATTACGGACCGGGATATCGTAATCCGGTCGGTATCGAACGATAACCAGATAAAAACGGCAAAAGATATTATGACGAAAAATTTGGTCGTCGCAGACCCGAATATGGATACCCACCAGGCGGCGCTTCTCATGGCAAAATACCAGGTGAGAAGGCTTCCCGTAGTGGAAAACAACCAGATCGTAGGGATGCTTGCAATGGCGGACATCGCGAGGAAACCCATCTATGTCGACGAGGCGGGAGACGCTTTATCGGCCATATCGAAGCAGAGTACCCTCAGCTAATAAACAGGCCGCGGCGCCAGCCGCGGCCATTTTAATTCTTGGACATTTCTGTCAGTCTGCCACTGTAAAATTGATCTCCCGTTCCTGAAGGTCGACGGAATGGACTTTTATCCTGATCTTGTCTCCCAGCGCATAGATTCGATTGGTCCTTCTCCCGATGAGACGATATCGGGCGGACTCGTAATCATAGTAATCATCGTTCAGATAATCCACCCGGACCATACCTTCGATGGTATTTTCAATTTCCACAAAGAAGCCGAAGCTTGCTACACCGCTGATGATTCCGTCATAGGTTTCTCCCACATGGTACGTCATGTACTCAGCCTTTTTCAGCTTTTCCACCTCACGCTCCAACTCCTGAGCCTGCCGTTCCGTTCCGGAGGAAATCTCCGCCGCCCGGTCTGTCCTCCGCTTCAGAATCTTGATCCGCTTTCCGTCGAGCTTTCCCTGAATGGACTCCTTGATAATCCTGTGGATGATCAGATCGGGATATCTCCTGATCGGCGATGTGAAATGGCAGTAATACTTTACGCCCAGACCGAAATGGCCTTCGCATTCGGTCCCATAAAACGCTTTTTTCATAGAGCGAAGCATTACCGTATTGACGACATGCTCCTCCGATTTTCCTTCCACACTCTTGATAATTTCATTCAGCGCCTTCGGATGGATGTTTTCGGAGCTTCCCCTCAGGATTAATCCAAAACTTCCGATAAACCGCTTGAACTCTTCGATTCTCTCAGCGGACGGGGCTTCATGGACACGGTAGACAAACGGAAGTTCCATCCAGTAAAAATGCTCCGCAATGGTTTCGTTGGCAATGAGCATGAACTCCTCGATGATTCGGTTTGCAACCCTTCGCTCCGCCGTTTCCACACTGATCGGAATTCCCTTATCATTGAGCTTGATGTACGCTTCGTCAAAGTCAAAATCCAGACTCCCTCTCGTATCTCTCGCTTTGCGCAGGATTGATGCCAGTTCGTCCATGAGCAGGATATCGGGATAAATTTCTTTATATTTTTCAATCAGCGCTTCGTCTTTTTGTTCCAGCATATCCGAAACGTCGCCGTATACCATTCTTGCCTTGGAATGTATGATGCTTTCGTAGACCTCATGATTGACCACCTTACCCTTTCCGTCGATCTCCATACTGACGGATAAGGTAAGCCTGTCCTCCTTCGGATTCAGGCTGCAGATTCCGTTGGACAAAATTTTCGGAAGCATGGGAA
>CAMJRV010000216.1 GCA_946408315.1 uncultured Bacillota bacterium
GAATCATAGGCAGGCCGAACGTCGGCAAATCCACGCTGTTGAACGCGATCCTCGGTGAGAAGATCGCAATTACGACAGACAAGCCTCAGACGACCCGAAACAGTATACGGGGAATCTACACGAAAAGAAACGGCCGGGAAGACGATTGCCAGATGATCTTTATCGATACGCCGGGAATCCACAAGCCCAAGAATAAGCTGGGCGGCTATATGACGGAGATGGCGGTCAATACGTTTAAAGAGGTAGAGGTAGTCGTCTTTATCGTGGACGACGAGCTGTCCGCCGGTCCGGGAGACAAATATATCCTCGAATTGCTGAAGGATATCGATACGCCGGTTTTCCTCGTCATCAATAAGATAGACAAGCTGGGGCCGGAAAAGTATCGGAGGATTTTCGAAGAATATCAGGCTCTGGACCTCTTTGCCGATATCATAGGAGTGTCGGCGCTGTCAGGAAAGAACGTCGATGTGCTGCTTGCGAAAATCGAGGCAAGACTGCAGGAAGGACCGATGTATTTTCCTGAGGATATGGTCACCGACCACCCCGAGCGCTTTATCGTCAGTGAAATCATCCGGGAAAAACTGCTGTTGTATCTGGATGAGGAAGTTCCCCACGGCGTTGCCATCGAGCTGGAGAGTTATAAAGAAGAGCCGAATCTCACCAGGATCGGCGCGGTTATTTACTGTGAGAAAAAGTCCCATAAGGGTATCATTATAGGAAAAGAAGGTAAAAAACTGAAAGGCATCGGAAAGAGCGCCCGGATTGAGATCGAAGGGCTGCTCGGAACGAAGGTCTTTCTGGAGTTGTGGGTCAAGGTAAAGGAGAACTGGAGAGACAGCGACTTTTTGCTTTCCAGCTTTGGATACCGGAAAGAATAACAGGGGATGAAGAAAGACAAGGGGGATAAGGATGGGATCAAGAAAGCGGAATTTTAGATTCCGGAATGTGCTGGCGCTCTGTACGATTGTGCTCCTGTGCAGTCAGCCTGTGTACGGTGCCGATTATCAGGCGGGGCAGTCGTTGGTGGCAAAGGATCAGGCAAAGGCGAGCAGGGGATTTCATTTCCCGGGCCTGGAGATTACATGGCTGGATTTTGGAGATGATTATATCAGACATTACTCCACCATGCCGGGTCAGTTTGCCGAAGGGATCTTCACCCTTCCCATCGGCCGCGGGATTGCTCCCGGCAAAGTAGACTCCTGGGATGTGACTTTTGACGTGACAGGAACGATTTTAACGGAGGGAGATTACGATGAGATCCATCGTTTTTCCGACGGGATGGCCCTGGTGGTAAAATATCTTCCCCGTGAAAATGAGTCCGCAAGGCATGGACCGCCTCCCGAATCGCAGGCAGGGTATATCGACCAGACCGGAAAAGAGATAATCCCCCTCGGGAAGATTGACGGTCTTTTTGCCGAATTCCATGAAGGGCTGGCGGCTTTCGGAGACTATGAGCAGAAGCGGGGCTATATCGATAAGGCAGGCAAGGTGGTAATCCCGCAGATTTACTTGAATGCAGGAGATTTTTCCGAGGGGCTTGCTCCGGTCCAGAGCCTCGATACAAAGCTTTGGGGCTATATCGACAGAGAAGGAGCTATGGTCATTCCCATGGAGTACGACGGGGCAGAGCCGTTTCATGACGGCGTGGCTTTCGTAGCGAAGAACGGGCTGGCCGGGTATATCGATAAAACCGGGAAGACGGTCATCGATTTTCAATTCAAGGCGGATGAGACGGCCGGCGAAGGCAGAAGCTTTTCCGGCGGACTGGCTGTGGCGTCGGACGATACGGGGAGATACGGCTATATCGACAAATCGGGAAGCTTTGTGATCCCGGCAAAATATCGGCAGGCCGATCCTTTCCAAGGTGATCTGGCGTTTGTCTCTTCCGAAAATCCGACATACCTCAACGGCTACGGATCTTCTTATCTGATCAACAGGAAAGGAGAACGGATCACTCCGTTATGGTCTTACGGCTTTTTCAGCGGAGAAACCATGGAGGATGGGCTGTTCCGTGTGTTGTATCCTTACGGTACCAATTCGAATCAATCATTTGCCGTAATAAATTCTTACGGTGCGGAGATTATTCCTGCTTCGCTGGGCATAAAATATATCAGTCCGTTCAATGAGGGTGCCGCATTGATCCTCTGCTCAGATAAAGAGGGAAAGATGGCTGTCGGGCTTGTGAAAAAGCCGGAGGACATTGACGGAAAGAAAGGCGGCAGGCTGATTCAGGTCTATCTGGACGGAAAACAGCTCGATTTTGCAGATACAGACCCTGTCATTGAAAATTCCAGCACCCTGGTTCCCATGCGGGCCGTCTTTGAAAGCCTGGGCGCGGAGGTCTCATGGGATGCGAAAAATCAAGCCGTTACCGGTACGAAGGATGGGACCAGGGTTTCTTTGAAGATCGGAGACAGCAAGGGTTATGTCAACGGCAAAGCGGTGGAGCTTCCTGTACCGGCAAAAATTCAAAATGCGAGAACGCTGGTTCCTTTAAGATTTGTGGCGGAAAGCCTCAATGCGGAGGTAACATGGGATGATGCGGCAAGGACGGTCAGCATCAGTACGAAATAAATGAAGGGCTTGACATGTTTACGGATACGGAAGGGATCATTTTCAGACAGGTAAAAACCGTCAACGGACGCAGGATGGTCCTCTTATTTTCTCGAAAATACGGCAAGATCAGCGCCGGAACGAGCATCGGAGAAAAGGGAAAGAACAAATCCTCCCTTGCGATGAGGCCGTTTACATATGGACGATACGAGCTGTTTAAGAACAGGGACAGCTACAATATCAACAGTGCCGAGGTGATCCGGAGCTATTACCGTATCGGTGAGGACGTTGAGAAGTACATGTATTGTTCTTATGTGCTGGAGTTTACGGAAAAGCTGCTTCAGGAAGAAGAGCCCGCTCCTGGAATTTTCGGCATGATTCTGGATTTTTTTGACATGATGGAGCAGCGTTCCAGGAAATACTTTTCCCTTATTCTGGCCTATCAGATCAAGGTGCTGCAGGAGGTTGGATGCCGCCCGCAGGTGAATCGCTGCGTCGTGTGCGGGGAAAAAGGGGAGCCCGCGCTTTTCCATGTCAAGGAGGGAGGGATCGTTTGCAGTCGGTGTTGTTTAAATTTTCATGATAATCAGAATGATGCGTTGATTTATCAAGCAAATTTTGCTATAGTTAATATATTGCGATATATTCTTGATACCCCATTAAAAAGCTTTAAAAATCTGGCCCTGGATGCGGAGCTCCAGAAACAGCTGGCCAGGATCATCAAAAGCTACATCGCATATCATCTGGATATCGGCGAACTGAAGAGCGAAAGCTTTTTAACAGTTGAAATTGACAAATCGTAGGTTTGTGATTTCGCAGTGAATAACTGAAAATATTTGAAATGGAGGTAAGATTATGGAGATTACATTAGAAAAGATCGAACTGGTCAAGGACAGGACAGGAGTAAGCTATAAAGAAGCAAAGGAAGCTCTTGAAGCCGCTGAGGGGAGCGTAGTGGACGCGATCATCGACATCGAAGAGTCTATCGACATCAGGAGCAAGAATAAGTTTGCGGAACAGAGTTCGCACATCGTCGACAAGGTGAAGGAAGCAGTCAAGAAGGGGAACGTTGCTAAGATCATCGTCAAGAAAAACGAGGAAATCATACTGAACCTTCCGGTAAACATCGGCATCGTCGGAACGGTATTGGCGCCATGGGCTGCCGTAGCAGGAGTTATTGCCGCATTCGGAACGAAGTGCAGCATTGAGCTTGTGAAAGACGATGGGGAAATTATCGACATCAGCGAGATGGCAACGGATACCTTTGATGAAGTGAAGGAAAAGGGCTCTGTCGTTGTGGACGAGGTAAAGTCAAAGAGCGCCGATGTGATTGCAAGCGTGAAGGCAAAGACGAGCGACGCGATCAACAAGGCGAAGAAGAGCGACGACGGCTGCTGCAGCTGCGGTACCGAAGAGGAATGCGACGATAGCTGCACCTGTGGATGCGAAGACGACGAAAAAGAAGAATAATAAGACAACTTAGAAATGGTAGGTAGTTATGAGCAAAGAATTTTCGATGGACAAGATTACAGCACTGGCAAAATCAAGAGGCTTTGTTTTTCCAGGCTCTGAGATTTACGGCGGACTGGCGAATACGTGGGATTACGGACCGGGCGGAGTAGAATTGAAAAATAACGTAAAGAAAGCCTGGTGGAAGAAGTTCGTCCAGGAATCCAAATACAATGTCGGTCTTGACGCGGCCATCTTAATGAACCCGAAAGCATGGGTTGCGTCGGGGCACGTGGGCGGATTTGCAGATCCTCTCATCGACTGCAAGAGCTGTAAAGCGCGTTTTCGGGCTGACAAATTGATTGAAGACTACATCAAAGAACACGACGAGATGACAGTAACCGTAGACGGCTGGTCCAACGAAAAGCTGGAAGCCTACGTCAAAGAAAAGGCAATTCCGTGTCCTGAATGCGGAAAGAGCGACTATACATCGATCCGTCAGTTCAACCTGATGTTCAAGACGTTCCAGGGAGTGACGGAAGATTCCAAGGCGGAGATTTTCCTGAGACCGGAAACGGCTCAGGGAATCTTTGTAAACTTCAAGAATGTCCTGAGAACCTCTAGAAAGAAAATGCCCTTTGGAATCGCCCAGGTCGGCAAATCTTTCCGAAATGAGATCACCCCCGGCAACTTCACGTTCAGAACGAGAGAGTTTGAGCAGATGGAACTGGAGTTCTTCTGCAGACCGGGGACCGATCTGGAATGGTTTGTCTATTGGAAGGAATACTGTGTCAACTGGCTGAAAGCTCTCGGCATGAAGGAAGAAAACATCAAGCTGCGGGATCACGAACAGGAAGAGCTTTCTCACTATAGCAACGCGACTACCGATATCGAATACCGCTTCCCCTTCGGGTGGGGCGAGTTGTGGGGAATCGCCGACAGGACCGATTTCGACCTGAAGCAGCATATCGACCACTCGGGTCAGGATATGTCCTATCAGGATCCCGAGACAAATGAAAAATACGTACCGTACTGTATCGAGCCTTCTCTGGGCGCAGACAGGGTGACGCTGGCTTTCATGGTGGAGGCTTACGACGAAGAGATCCTGACCGATGCAAACGGCAAGGAAGACGTTAGAACAGTGATGCGTTTTCACCCGGCGCTGGCTCCGTTTAAGGCTGCGGTGCTGCCCCTT
>CAMJRV010000217.1 GCA_946408315.1 uncultured Bacillota bacterium
TCTTTGGAAAAAAGCTGGCTGGGCAAAAGCTTGACCCGATAAGAAACGTTGGCAGCCGTCTGGTATGTATATTCCGGCTCTTCCACCGTGGTGGTCCCGGGAGGCAAAAGCCAGAGTCCCGCAGCCACCGCCCCCGCAAAGAGGATGCCCCCGATGGCCGTATAAAGACCTCTTCTGAGCGCTGTTACCGGAATTCGCTTCTTTCCATCTTTATATTCTTTTTTATGTCCTTTCATCCTGCCTCCTTGTTTTGCTTCCATATTTATTCCTCCATTGCCCCTTCCGGTTTATTCCTCCATTACCCCTTCCGGCACAGCCTGCGCGCTCTTCATGAATAAAATCGGCTTGCCCGCCCTGGGTACGACGGTTACGATCGTTCCCTTGATATCATTGGGCGATACAAGATCCGAGTCGGCAGACTTGTTGTTGTCGCCCTTTGTCTGAAAGGATATGTTGCCCGCCTCATCGGTCCTCACCTCAAGAATTCTATGGGTAATCGTTATATTGTCCCGTTTGAAGTTGATCACGTCTCCTGCTCTCAGACTGTAAATTTCCTTTTCTTCCGACAACTTTTTAATTAGTACGGCATCGCCGGGGAAAATTCCAGGTTCCATGCTTCCCGTAAGAACCACCGACGGATATACCGGGAATACGCCCACCAGAAACCACGCAAATAGCACGGAAGCCAAAAGAGCCGCGCTGTATCCCGCCGTGCTCCCCTCCTTTCGCTTTGGCGTCTCCCCTTTCAGCGACTGGTATTTCTCAAAGAGAAAACTGGCGAAGATTACAGGGAAAGCAATCCCAAGCGCACTGTCCGCCAGCCACGGAAGACTTGGCAGAAACGGGAATACCCTCTGGAAAACTGCAATCACCACACTGTAGACAATCCCTGATTTGGCGCCTCCGTAATAGACCAGAACCGAAAGCAGCACACTTTTCAGGACGACCGGAACGACATCTTTCGCCGCGTAGATCACGACCGCGGACGGATCATTCAGAACCGCGATTCTGCCGTAATTGATTTCGATTAACGCAAAAATAAGCGTAATCAAAGCCACCTTCAGCCAAGGGTTTCTTTTTTTTCTGAAAATGGCTCCGATTACGTAGGCCCGGATCATTTCCCTTGCCGACAGGGCCGGCACAAGGCTCAGCATATTGTAAAAAACCCCTGCGGGAGAGATATCATACGGCGTTGCGCTGAGCTTTCCCAGAAATACTCCCAGGAGAAACCCTGCGGCTAAAAAAATAATCGCCCCCGAAAAGGCATATCCAACGATATACTGACGAAGGCAAAGATTCCCCGGCACATGCATACAGGGCAGCACCCAGCGGATCAGCACAACAAGTCCCAACCAGATGGCAGGGAGAACAAAGGGCTGATTCAAAATATTCTTCACAGGCGGCAATTGTAATAATACCATGGGGACCAGAAGAGCCCCTGCACAGATACTGTATCGATCGCGCTTCACTTATTCTCCCCCATCCGTCTGACCGCCTTCTGCACCGCCATCCGTCCGACCGCCTTCTGCACCGTCATCCGCCTGGCCGCTTTCTCCGCTTCCAGCCGTCTGATTGCTTTCTTCACTTCCGTTCGCTCCGCCGTCCCTGGCGGTTTCCCCGCCTCCAGCCGCTGTCCCGTCATTGGCGGGTTCCCCGCTTTTATCCGCCTGACCGTCCTTGCCGGTTTCCGCTCCGGTGTTCTCCCCGGTTCCGTTCTCCAAATTCAAGTCGCTTCCAGTTCCGCTGTCTTCTTCCCCATCAGGAATGATCCCCTCTATATCTTCTTCCGGTACCGGAGACAACGGAATCGCTTCCTCGGCCTTGTCCATATCGATTATGAGTGCTTCTTCTCCACGAATTTGGACATGTACGGGAACTGCAAAGGAAAGATCGCACTTCGCCTCCACCTTGTCGGTCCAATAGCCGTAGACACTGAGACCGCTGAAAAGTACTGTCAGAACGGCTGCCGCCAGAATTACAGGTTTCCTTTTCATTGTTTCACCCCTTCCTCCAATATCGCTACATCATCATGCCCCTGTTCCACATAGATCGGAACTGAGAAGCTATATGTGATCATGAGCTGTCCGCTAAAATCAGAATTATCGGCTCCCGGCTCCTCAATCTCGATTTTCGAAGGGAATGATGCCACAACAGCTCGGCTTTCCTCCTTCATCCTCAGATAGATCACCCCTGTTGCAGTGCCGTTCTGCTCGCTGGTTTCCCGGAATACACCGAATTCCAGAGGATCGCCAAAGGATTTGGCCGCCTCGTTGGGAATTCCGTATTCCTCCTGTCCGTCCTCCCCAAGCAGGGCCATACCGACCGGTTTCATGACCAATGTCTCCGGGGGTTCCTGCCGAAAATCCGGCTTTGACAGCTCTACCCGATTGACGGTTCCATCGGCGCCCGCTTCTATGGGGAATTCGAGCTTGATAAGGCTGTCCGGGTTTTTCAGGAATTCCGCTGTCTGAAAGGGAAGCACTGCTGTAAGCTCCATTGTTTTTCCCTGATCAAGGATGACTGCATCCGCCTCCTGTTTTTTTACCAGCTCATTGCCTTCTTCGTCTACAAGGCCGACGCAGCACGGAAAGTCATAGGAATATCTCAGATCCATTGCGCCCGTACTGAAACCCAAGCCGACGTTCAGCCCGCCGCTCCATCTTGCGTAGGTGATCCCCGTTGCCGCCAGGCTGACAAAAATCACTGTGAACAGGAGAGTGCCGCGGCTCCATTTTTTCTTTATCATATCCGTCTCTCCTCTCGTATTTCTTCTGCCCGGAAAGCCTCCCTCGCCCTCTGTGCGATAAGCCCATTCTTGTTGGCAAACAGCATTGCCTCCATCCTGTTCTCAAAACCCAGCTTTCCTAAAATATTGCTCACATGCTTTTTCGTGGTTCCCGCCGAAATAAACAGTTTCTCACTTATTTTTCCATTGCTGCAGCCCTGGCTCATAAGGGTCAGAACATCCATTTCACGTTCCGTCAATTCCTTCAGCTGCTTCTCCTCATCGGTTTCACGATTCATCCGGTCGATCAATGCGGAGGAATAGAATTTACCTCCCCGCTCTACAACCTTCAAACCGCAGACAATCTCATCAATGAACGCGTCCTTCAGCAAATATGCATCTACCCCCATCTTTTTTGCATGAATAAAATCCTCTTCCCGCGAGGAAGAGGTAATAAAAAATGTCTTAGCGTCTTCCTGATTCCTTTTAAGCCATGCCATAAAATCAAACCCGCTTTCTTTGCCAAGATTAATATCAATAAATGCCATATCCACTTCTGTTTTTTCCGCAATCCCCACCGCTTCTCTTACAGTGCCTGCCTGAAAAATTTCCTCCTCCGGTTTATTCATCCGTATAATTGCACAGAGCCCCTGACGGGCCACCGGATGATCGTCTAAAATAAGTATCATTTTATCAACACCCCCACGTAAAAATAATGATTGCCTGTTACCATGGCAGAAATACATCGACCTCTGTTCCAGTTCCAGCTCCCGGACGTATGGAACAGGAGCCCTTCATCAACGACGCCATACGATGCATATTTTTCATTCCGGTTCCTTTGGCAGAATCCAGGGCCGGTTCAAAGCCCGAGCCGTTATCCCCAACCCATATCCTAATCCCGGTTTCACTCATCGTTACACTGGCATCAATATGACTGGCGCTGCCATGGCGAACCGCATTGTTGACAGCCTCGCATACAATTCTATATACAACGGTTTTCTGAGCCGCTGACAGCAGGGAAAAATCCCCTGCGCTGTCAAGGCATATGGAAACCGAGCCCAGACGTTCCACCTCCTGAAGATAGAGCTTCAGCTTCTCCTCAAAAGACCCTCCGCTTTCACTCTCAAACCGAATCCCGTAAATGGCTTCCCTTAACTCCTTCATCGTAAGTCCCACAGAGATTTCAATGATTTTCACCCGGTCTTTTATTTCATCCTCAGATAAGCTTTCCACTGTATTTTCCAAAATGTTAAGGCTGCAGGAGATTCCAAAAAGCTTCTGAATCACCGTATCATGGATCTCGCTGGCGATACGGTGCTGCTCTTCCTTTATAATTCCGTCTTCAAGACTCTTTTGTATGTCCATGTCCTTAAAGACAGTTTTGATAATATCCTGATAAAAGGGGAGCATCTGACCGCCTACCGCAGCCTGTTCCTCCTCGGTTCCCAACGCGAGAGCAAGCAGCCCCGAAAGAAAAATCCCCTCGCCTATGGTTCTGATCTCAAACAGCTGATCCTCCGCCATAAGCGTTTTGGGCAGCCTCCTCGGTTCCGTCCCGTTCAATTCCTTCAGTAACTCCTGAACCGTGCGCCCTTCCAAGCCATAGCTGCTTATCTCATCAATTTCCTGCCGTTCTCCCATCTTGAATTTCAGGAGCATACACCCGTTCGGGGAAACAGAACGCGTCAGCAACTTTGTCAGTTCATCCATACTCTGGTTCTGATCTGCAACCGTAAAGATATTCACGGTATCATACAGATCGGTGATCTGATGCAATGCCTGCTCCGATTCTCTTTTGCGTTCTTCCAGCCGCACCGCATACTGCTGAAGCGTGTAGAAACCTCCGGTTACGATCACAATTCCGATAATCGTATTCATATCCGACTGTCCAAACCTCTGGTTCGGGTGGAGGATACTGTCTCCCACCGTAATGCAAAAGACCATCCAAATCACCGACAGCGCGAGAAAAACCCGATACCGGTCCACAACCGCCATAAGAAAAATATAGCCTAAAAAACACCACAGATAAGGGCTTGACAGTCCTCCGCTCATGGATATAAAAATGCCGTAAGCAATCTGTTCCAGTATCAGCGTAAGCAAAAGCCACAGCCTGTTTTTTTCTTCGAAAATAATTTTTTTATACAGGAAAGTACCGATTGCACAAGCAGTGATCATTCCCACAGGAACCAGGACTGCAAAATACCATCTATAATTTCCGTGGGGCAGCCATATGAGATATGCCGCTGTAGAACACAAAACCGACAGCATGCGATAGCGGATATACAGTTTCATGTACTCAGGCTTTATAATGTCATTCATAACTATGGTCTCCAAATCGGCTTTCTTCCTCCGTTCTGACCGGGAGCATAATCGGGAGCATAAAAAAACGTACCCTACAATAAATTGTAAGGTACATATTTATTTTTTGATATTGACCGGTGGTCATTTATTATTCTCTTATTTATC
>CAMJRV010000218.1 GCA_946408315.1 uncultured Bacillota bacterium
CCTGCCTGTTATCGATTACATCATGTTCTGATTGACAAAGCTGACGTCGGTTCTCTCAAAATGCCGCCCCTTTGTGAGCGCTGCCATGAAATGACCGGCATAGCTTTCCATATCCCAGCCCTGTTGACAGATCACGCCCGGCGCCGTGTTTTGCACACCGCCCAGCAAACATAAGAGAGATTCCGCATCTCCGCTCAATCCAATGGTCTTATAGTGCTTATAGGCGTCACCGAGAAAGCTTTGTACATCCGCTAAATTTTTGAGGGAGTCTGTGTGAGAGCCTCCGGGGATATAAAGCGCATCGTAAAATACAGCGGCTGTGGTAGCGTAAGTCTGGTTGCACTCCACCGTACTCCTATCCTGGGCCGAAACCATCCCCAGTTCCTGTGACACCACGTCAAAGCAGGCGCCTGCCGCTGTGAGCGCCAGTGTAATTGCGTCAAACTGCGCTTTGTCAAAGCCGCTATCGATCAGCACCGCCACCTTTTTGGTTTTAGGACTATTTGCGGTATTGGCCATGCTGAGTGCGGGAGATGAAAAACCGGAGGGGCTCGATGCGCTCGCGGGAGGAGTGGCGCCCAGGCCCTGTGCAACCTTTTGCGCCAGCTCGAAGTTCACGTTGCCCAGCATATCTACAAGCCGCTGGTGGGTATTCTTATTTTTGCACTTTCCCAGCTCAAACCGGAAGGCGTCGACGATATGCGCTCTTTCCCAATCGGACATGCTGTTCCAGAACATGGCCGCCTGAGTGTAATGATCCCGGAAGCTCTCACTGCGCTCCCGTATAATATGCCCGTCCACCTTTTCCTGATAATGCCGGAAATGACTTTCCGCCTCTCCGGCGGCGTGAGGCTGGCCGTTATTCAGAGCATTGGGATAGTAAGCGGTTTGTCCCTCGTCAATGGTCATGCGATGCATGCCGTCCCGCTGGTTGTTATTGACCTTTGCAAGGGGACGATTGATGGGAATCTGGTGAAAATTCGGGCCTCCAAGACGGGAGATCTGAGTGTCGAGGTAGGAAAACAGCCTCCCCTGCAGCATGGGGTCATTGGTGAAATCAATGCCTGGCACCACATTTGCCGGGCAGAATGCCACCTGCTCCGTCTCTGCGAAAAAGTTGGTGACGTTCTGGTTCAGCGTCATCTTGCCGATTTTCTGCACAGGGATCAGCTCCTCGGGCCAAAGCTTGGTGCAGTCCAGAATATCGAAGTCAAACTTGAATTCATCCTCGGGGTCCAGGATCTGAATCCCAAGCTCAAATTCCGCGGGATTACCGTTTTGGAGATTATCCCAAAGATCTCTGCGATTGAAATCAGGGTCCTTACCGGCTATCTTCTGAGCCTCGTCCCAGACCAGGGAATGAACGCCCAACACGGGTTTCCAGTGGAATTTTACAAACTTGAACTGGCCCTGTTCGTTGACCAGACGGAATGTATGAATGCCAAAGCCTTCCATCATGCGGTAGCTTTTGGGTACTGCCCTGGGGGACATAAGCCACATGACAGTGTGCATGGTTTCCGGCGTATTTACCACAAAATCCCAAAAAGTATCGTGAGCGGATGCTGCCTGGGGCATCTCATTGTTGGGCTCGGGCTTTACGGCATGGATGACGTCGGGGAACTTGATGGCATCCTGCACAAAGAAAACCGGAAAGTTGTTTCCCACGATGTCATAATTGCCCTCCTGCGTATAGAATTTCACCGCAAATCCACGGACATCCCTCACCGTATCCGGGGAACCGCGGAAACCGGCTACGGTGGAAAACCGTACAAAAACCGGCGTAACCAAATTAGGGTCGCTGAGGAAATGCGCCCTGGTCAGGTGGGAAAGGCTCTCATATACTTGAAAATATCCATGCGCTCCAGAGCCCCGGGCATGGACGATGCGCTCCGGTATACGCTCGTGGTCAAAATGGGTGATTTTTTCCCGGAAGATGAAATCCTCCATCAGGGTAGGGCCGCGCTTTCCGGCCGCGAGGGCGTCGTCTGTGTTATGCACGCCAACCCCCTGGTTTGTCGTGAGATAACCATTATCATGCCTGACTCGATCGGCGTCGAGTTCAAGAGATTTTTGATTTGTCTTGCCAGTCTCCATAGAATACCTCCTCTTAGGGTTTTTCGTAATAACAGTACTATTCCCTAAAACAGGAAATCCATGTAAAAAAAGAGACATAACCTTGGTCATGCCTCTTCATTACTCGTTCTAAGGGCTTATTATCTAAGAGCCTAATATATTAAGCCTATATATTATATAACTTGCCGAATTTATCGTTGAGATACTCTATAAAGTATTTTGCACTCAGTTCCTCACCAGTAACTTTCTTGATTAATTCAGCCGGCTTTAAGGTTGCGCCATACTGGTGAACATTTTCCTTTAACCATTTCGTAATAGACGAAAAATCTCCACTGTATATTTTTTGATTCCAATCCGGAATTTCCTCCTTCAGCTCATTGAAAATTTGAGCTCCGTACAAGTTTCCAAGTGCATAGGATGGAAAATACCCAAAATCACCGCCGGACCAATGCACGTCCTGCAATACTCCGTCCGCATCGTTTTCCGGTTCCACCCCCAAATACTCTTTATATTTTTCATTCCAAAGCCTCGGGACGTCGTCGATGTCAACATCGCTGTTTATCAGGAGCTTTTCCATTTCATAGCGAATGATGACATGAAGACTATAGGTCAATTCATCTGCATCAATCCGGATTAAGGATGGCTCCACGCAGTTGATCGCCCGATAAAACGATGTAAAGTCCACCGCTTCGAGTTCTTGGTAGGCTTCCTGAAATCTCGGATAAAAATAGCTCCAGAACTCCATGCCTTTCCCAAGGATATTTTCATAAAACCGGGATTGGGACTCGTGCATACCCATTGATGCACCGGAAGCTAAAGAAGTTCCCAAAAGTTCGTCCGGAATATTTTGCTCATAGATTCCATGGCCGCCCTCGTGAATCATAGAAAAGATTGCCGGTCTGAAATCCGAAGTATCGTATTTTGTGGTTATCCTGACATCCTTATTCCCAAAGTTCGTCGTAAACGGATGCTCCGAGATATCGATTCTTCCTCTTTTTTCGTAGTCATAACCGATCTCGCCTAAAATGATTTCCCCTAGCTTTCTCTGGCTTTCAACCGAGTAATTTCCTTTTAAAAAGGCATCTTTCGTTTTGACATTCGATTTTTTAATTCTTTGCAGTAAATCAACGAGCGATTCTCTCAACTCTCCAAATACCACATCAAGCCTTTCTGTTGTCATTCCAGGTTCGTAAATATCTAAAAGGCCGTCATACTTGTTGCCGTCAAAACCCCAGTACTCAGAGAACTTTTTATTATAAGCGATAATCTTAGCAAGGTGCGGCTTGAAAATCGAAAAGTCCTTTTTCCGTTTCGCTTCTTCCCATGCATTTTGGGAGAGTGCCTTATCGATTTCATATTGAACGTATTCCGCTTCCGGTATTTTCGTCGCCTTGTTATATTCTTTCGCTATATTTTCAATTATGGCTTTGGTTAAATCATCCAAATCATCAATTCCACCGAAATAATCGATAAACGCTTTCATTCTTTCTGACGTGGTGAGCTTGTAGCTCTCGCCGGTTAAGTAGCCAATCATTTCGCTCCTGTATTCAATGGCCTCTTTGGGCATATTAACAACGCTATCCCAATTCAATAATGAAATAGAACTGCTCAGATACTCTACTTTTTTTAGATATTCTTTCAATTCTTCAATTTTCTCAATTGTTTTTTTATCCATTTTAATCTCCTTTATTCTTCTGTTGCTTTCCAAATACCGCTTCATGACTAGTTATTGCTCTTACATATTACGTCCAACGGACCAATCATTCAATATGTTTCTAATGTATTATTCTTATATAAGAATAAGGATTAATACCTTTGAATATTTCCTGCCGGATAAAAAAGATGAGAGCTCAGCTGAAGCCAAACTCTCATCTTCTTTGTATTTGTGCGGATAAATGAGCTTTTCTTATAATATAAACTTTCTTCCCACACCTTTTTCAAGGGCTGTCTCAAAGATTTTCGCTGCTACGATTACGTCTTCGCATCCCATTCCGATATTGTTTACGAAAATGAATTCATCGTCATTTTCTCTTCCCGGCTTCATTCCTCCCAGCGCTTCTCCGGTTTCACCATAGACCTTGGGAAGTCCGTCCGGATAATATCCGATACCGGCCAGCAATTCGTGCTGAGCAATACTGTCAAGCAGATACTTGTCAGCTCTCTTTACGGTAGCATCTTCATATGCTGTATGAGCATCACTGGAAATGATTGTAACGCCTTTTCGGAACCATTCATCCTTGAACTGAGGATCCGGCTGTTCTTTGATGATTGCTGCAGAGCAGATTACTTCACATTTTCTTGCGATTTCTTCATAGGATTTTGCCTTGATGATCTTCGCTTTTGTATTTGGCTGCTGTCTTTCAATCAATGCATCCATCGCCGGTTCATAATTGTCTAAAATATAGATCTCTTCCAGTTCAGGAAGCGCATACTGCATCATCATGACCTGTGCATTTCCCTGTACGCCGCAACCGACCATACCGAACGTCTTTGCTTTTACATTCGCTAATTTTTTTGCAGCGCATGCAGCAACAGCGGCAGTTCTGATTTCAGTGATCCAAACAGCATCCATGATACAAAGAGGAGCTCCTGATTCACGGTCATTATATATGTACTGGCTTGTCGTCTGCGCATATCCAAACCGCTGACGGTTTTCAGGATAGCAAGCGCCCCACTTGATTCCGCATCCATATACTGCCGGATAATCGCATGGCTGTGCATGGAAAAATGTATCGTGAAGCGGGTGAATACCGATTTTAGCAGGCATTTCTACCTCTCCGGCAGAATATGCAATCATTGACAGCTCTGTCAACTCAATGATTTCCTCGTTTGTAATTCCTAAACCTTTAACTTCTTCCTGGCTAAGCTGCAGCATTTCCTTATTGATTGTCAGCTTGCTGTTGATCCAATCTCTGTACTCCATATTGGTCATCTTTTTTTTATCGATCATCTCGTCCTCACCTTTCCGTTCTTCCATTTTACTTTTATTTTGCAGGCCTGTTGATGATCTCATTATATTTGTAGTTGTCAGAAGAATCAAAACAAGGAATTTTTACTATCAAGAAACATTTGAGTTTTTTGTTTCTTTCAGGTGCATTTTATGAAGTCTTTTGAGA
>CAMJRV010000219.1 GCA_946408315.1 uncultured Bacillota bacterium
GTTAAGAAAGAGGCCAAAGGATTGTCGCCGGATGCGTACACTTACGTTCCCGGTAAGGAATATCAGCCATATATACCTGCATCGGCAAAGATGCGCGAATTTACCTTTAGAGCCATTATCATCGGCGCGGTGATCTCCGTCGTATTCGGAGCGGCAAACGCATATCTTGCCATGCTCATCGGCATGACCATTTCCGCTTCAATTCCTGCAGCGGTCATCGGCATGGCGTTGCTTAAACCGATGAAAAACGGAACGATTCTGGAAAATACAATCATTCAAACCACAGGCTCCACAGGAGAGGCTCTGGCAGCCGGTATCGCCTTTACTCTTCCCGCGCTGCTGCTGATGAACGTTTCCCTGAATATGCTGACGGTCTTTGTTATCGCCTGTACGGGTGGAATTCTCGGTACGCTGATCATGATTCCTCTGAGGAAATTTCTCATCAAGGACGAACATGGCAAGATCCCGTATCCGGAGGGAACTGCTTGCGCAGAGCTTCTCGTTGCAGGGAGCGAAGGCGGTGCCAGTGGGAAAATGCTGTTTACCTCACTAGGCATCGGAGCCCTCTTCAAGTTCCTCATCGACGGCATCAAGGTTTTCCCCAACACCATTGACATTTATTTTAAAGGGAGTTTAAAAGGCGGAGGCTTCGGTATGGATTTTCTGCCGTCTTTGGTGGGAGCAGGATTTTTGGTAGGTCCTCGTATCTGTGCCTACTCCCTCGGTGGGGCTGTTCTCGGTTGGGGCGTCATCATGCCTATGATCTATTATTTCGGGCAGTATGTTCCCGAAGCCGTTGCTCCCGGCGTCGACCCCATAGCAACTATGGATATGTGGGCAATGTGGAGCAAATATATTAAATATGTGGGAATCGGCTGCGTCACTATGGGTGGCTTCATCAGTCTCATCAACTCCATTCCTATAATTGTAAGATCTTTTAAGGGAACCTTCGGTTCTTTTAAGATGAAGTCACAGGAAGTTAAACGGACGGATCAGAACATATCGGGTAAGATCATCGTGATTTGTACCATCATCGTTTTGGCAGTCGTGGCATTTCTCCCGGTATTCCCAAGCGTTGCCGCAGGAAGTGTGGGCGCAATCCTTGTGCTGATTTTTGGATTTTTCTTTGTAACGGTATCATCCCACATCGTCGGTCTTGTGGGCAGTTCCTCCAACCCTATTGCCGCTATGACAATAGGCGGGTTGCTGGTAACGGCTGTAATTTTTAAAGTTATGGGTTTTACCGGAACCTCGGGCATGGTCGCTACTATTGTAGTAGGCTCTATTATTTGTATTGCCATCGGTGTCAGCGGAGATATGTCCCAAGACCTGAAGACGGGGTTTCTCCTCGGTTCTACGCCGAAAAACCAGCAGTATGCCCACTTTGTCGGTGCGATTACAGCATCTACTGTAATGGGGGCCGTCATAATCATGCTCAATAAGGTTTATGTAATCGGATCGGAAGCTCTTCCGGCGCCCCACGCAAGCATGATGAAAGCAATTGCCGAAGGAATTATGACCGGAAATCTTCCTTGGGGGCTGATCTTGGCGGGAATGGCCATTGCAGTCATGGTATGGCTGTTGGGAGGCTCTGTCCTTCCGTTTGCCGTGGGCTTGTATCTGCCGTTCCATCTTTCCGCAGCCATGATGGTGGGAGGTATTATAAGAGGCATTGTTGAAAAGGGGAAATATGATACAGAAACCAAAAACAAAAAGCTGGAAAAAGGCACGTTATATGCCTCGGGACTGATCGCAGGTGATGCCCTCACAGGCGTTATCGTAACGGCGGTGATTTATGGAGGCTTCGACCTTTCTGCTGTGGGTACCGGAATTATTCCGAGGACGGAAAATGCCTTTGTGGGTCTTGCCGGATTTACTATTTTATGTGGATATTTATGTTATGTCATTTTCAGCAAAAAGCATGAAGATAAACTTGGCGGCCTTGACTTGAAAATGTAGAATGGGAGTTGGACAATGAAAATTCAAAGCATCGAAATAAAACATATTAGCATTCCACTGAAAAAGATTTTTAAAACGGCGTTGAGACAACTGGAGACGGCTGAAAATACGGTAATACTGGTTCACACGGACGAGGGGCTTACCGGCTACGGCGAAGCTCCGCCAACGGCAGTGATTACCGGCGATACCAACGAGTCGGTAATTGCAGCCGTCAAATTGATGGAAAAAAAGCTGATAGGATTGGATATCGATCATTATGAAAAAATTTTGGATGTGGTCGGAACCTCCTGTATCAACAACAATAGCGCTAAGGCGGCGGTGGATATGGCCATTTATGATCTGGCTTCCAAAAGCTGCGGCAAGCCGCTGTACCAGTTTCTCGGCGGCTACAGGGATTTTGTCGAAACCGATCTCACCATCAGCATGAATGAGCCCGACGAGATGTGCAGGGATGCTTTGCAGGCCCGAGAGAAGGGCTTTCGAGTTTTAAAACTGAAGGTAGGAAATGACTGGGAGCAGGATATTCTCCGGGTACTGGAGGTCCGAAAAATTGTAGGGGACCAATTGAAGCTTCGTCTTGATGCCAATCAGGGCTGGACTCCCAAAGAAGCGATTCGGGTGATCGGGACTTTGGAAGACAAGGATGCGGAAATTGAATTCGTGGAGCAGCCGGTGAAAGCTATGGACTACGAGGGCTTGAAATATGTAACTGATCACGTTTCTACGCGCATCATGGCAGACGAGAGCCTCTTTTCTCCCGGTGATGCCCTTAGACTGCTCCGGCTCAGGGCTGTAGATCTGCTGAACATCAAGTTAATGAAGTGTGGAGGCATCCATAACGCATTGAAAATCAATGCCATTGCGGAAACCTTTGGCGTTGAATGTATGCTGGGAAGTATGATAGAGAGTAAGATCAGTCTGACGGCGGCCGCACACCTGGCCGCCGCCAAGAAGAACATCACAATGGTAGATTTGGATGCGGCGGTCCTGCTCGCCGCCGACCCGGTTGTAGGCGGATTTCGCAAAGAGCTGCCCTTCTTCTATCCCGGCAGCGCACCCGGTCTGGGGATTACCGAAGTTATGGATCTGAAAAGCATCTGAGTGGAGACGGCCAAATAAAGAAATCCTTTCAGATAACCTGCCGGCTGATGCCGGCAGGTTTCTTTCTTGTCGTTACTATTTACAGCGCGGCTCTTTCGGCTGTAAATAGTAACTTCTTGTCTTATCAAATCTCAGAAAACCATTGCATATTTAACAAACGTTTGCTATCATGATATTATCAACTGTAGGGAGATGATTCCAATGAATATTACGATAAAAGATGTCGCTAGAGAGCTTGGAGTATCCTATTCCTCTATTTCAAGGGCTTTGAACGGAAAGGAAGGCGTCAGCAAGGCAACCAGAAAGAAGATTCTGGAAGCTGCTGAACGGATGGGTTATCAGCCTAACGATCTGGCAAGAGGACTTGTAAACAGAATTTCCAAAACGGTCGGGGTGATCATTCCGGATATCAACAATCCTTTTTTCGGAGAGATCGTCGCGGGGATTATCGATGCATCCAATGAGAACGAATACAATATTTTTCTGTGCGTGTCGGGATGGAATCCCGCTCTTGAAAAGGAGTACTTCAACACGCTTCTGAAAAAGAGAGTCGACGGCATAATCCTGAAGTCGGCAGGGAAAAATGAGGATTATGATAATGTGAAATCACCGCTGATGATCATCGAACGGTACAGCAAGTATCACGAATTTGATTCCGTTGAGGTGGACAATGAGCTGGGCGGCTACCTGGCGGTCAATCATCTCCTGGACTGCGGGTATGAGCATCTGGCCTTTATTCTTGGTAAAGAAGACTTTTTCGCGTCTCAGCGCCGTCTGAAGGGCGCACGGAAAGCGCTGGAGGACAGAGGGATGACCCTGAATGAGGATATGGTCATCGAAGGAAGCTTTTCCATCGAGGGCGGAAGGCAGGCCGCAAAACAGCTTTTCGAGAGAGGCAAGCCTATCGACGCGGTTTTCGGCATGAACGATCTCATCGGCATGGGCGTGCTCCAGTACTGCAATGAGAGCGATATCAGCGTTCCCGATCAGGTTGGGGTCATCGGCTATGACAATATCTCCTACGCGGGACTCCCGCAGATCCGGCTTACGACGATTCATCAGCCAAAGTATGAACTGGGGAAAATGCTCTTTGAAACCTTATTGGATGAGATCAAAAATAAGGATAATGCAAAACCGACGAAAAAAATTATTTTGAATCCCGAACTGAAGATCAGAAAGACGACCCGGAGCGGGATGCATCCATAATAATCATGAACCAATATATATGAGGGGGAAAAAATGAAGACAGTAAAAATGACGATGGCACAGGCACTTTTGAAGTTTCTCGACAATCAGTACATATCGGCTGATGGAGAGGAGATCAAGTTTGTGCAGGGCGTGCTGGGGATCTTCGGCCACGGAATGGTCGTCGGACTCGGAGAGGCCCTGGAAGCGGGCGACCACAGCCTGCGTTTCATCCAAGGCAAAAATGAACAGGGAATGGCGCATATCGCCATGGGATTTGCAAAGCAGAAGAACAGAAAGCAGATCATGGCAGTTACAAGTTCTATCGGACCGGGCGCCTTGAATATGGTGACGGCTGCCGGAACCGCGACGGCAAACCGCATCCCCGTGCTGTTTTTACCGTCGGAGGCCTATGCAAGCAGACAGCCGGACCCGGTGCTGCAGCAGATCGAGCAGACGTATGATTACAACGTGACCGCCAACGACGCGTTTAAAGCGGTAAGCAAATATTGGGACCGGATCGCAAGGCCGGAGCAACTGATGACAGCGGCCATCAACGCGATGCGAGTTCTGACCGATCCGACTGACCCGGGAGCCGTGACCCTTGCCCTTCCCCAGGATGTGCAGGGAGAGATTTACGATTATCCGGCGGAGTTCTTTGAAAAGAGAGTCCACTATATCCAGAGAAGGGATATCGATCCCGGCGTATTGAAACACGCGGTGGAATTGATCGCTTCCAAAAAGAAGCCCTTTATCCTCTGCGGCGGCGGGGTGAAATATTCCGACGCAGCAAAAGAGCTGATGGCGTTTGCGGAAGCGTTCCAGATCCCCTTTGGGGAGACCCAGGCCGGAAAAGGAGCCGTGCTCTTCGACCATCCGATGAACATGGGAGGGGCGGGACTGACCGGTTCCTCCGCGGCAAACAAGCTGGCCCAGGAA
>CAMJRV010000220.1 GCA_946408315.1 uncultured Bacillota bacterium
TACTTCCTCTGACAGCTCGAAAATTCTCTCCTGATTTTCCAATCGAACCACTCCCTTCGTTCACTCGCTTCTGCGTCATTATGTCCGGCGGCCGGCGATAGAGAAAGCCGCCCAAATATGAGCGGCCGCATCGGCAACCAGTCACTAATCTATGCTGATTCTACAGGAAGTATTCCGAAAAAAATGTAGAAACGTATTCTGGTGAAAAAATTTTTAATTTTGCGACCTTACTGCAGTTCGGCACGCTTTTTCACAGTCATATATTTCAGAATCATTTCCTGGGTGTCGACGGCTTCGTTCAGATGGCTGCGCAAGATCTTCCGCACCTCAGGCGTTGAGGCTTCCGTGATGGCTATGGCATAATTTCTGACGGCTGTCTTCGCGTCCTGCAGAAGGTCAGCTGCGATGATCTGCTCCGTCATTTCGCTCATACCTGCAAGGTTCTGTAGTATTTTCATATGGACGCTCCTTTTGAATCGACCGTCTGACTGTCGGGACGGCTATTTGGATGGACCTCATTGTCTTTCACTTCATCCAGAACCCCGGAAGCTGCAAAGCGGGATGTCTGAACCGGCTTGAATGTCTGTTCCGGCTTGGATGTTCCGGACTTGGATGTACCGAATGAGAAGGACTGCGAAACCTCCGAGGTTCGGATCAGGCTGGAGAGCTCGTCAATCTGCTTCTTTGCCGACATCAGGCTTTGCCGCATGATGGCTTTTAGTTCCTCGTCCCTCACCAGATTCATCATGGCTAAAGACTTGGTGGCCGCGATATCTTTCATCAGCAGCAATTCATGCAGCTCAAAGCTTTCGCGCGGGGTAACCTCTTTTTCTATACTCAAATTATCACCTCCTGGTCTGTTCAAATTCATTTTTCCCTGGTTGTATTCAGTTATACGCAAAAACAAGGAGCAGTTGAAATAAACTGCTCCTGTTCATGT
Organism: uncultured Bacillota bacterium; assembly: GCA_946408315.1. Classification (GTDB taxonomy): domain Bacteria; phylum Bacillota; class Clostridia; order Peptostreptococcales; family Anaerovoracaceae; genus Anoxybacterium. The sequence goes on from CAMJRV010000220.1 coordinate 941, forward strand.
TATTCAGTTGGATATATATATTAATCAAAACCTGCCGAACGGACGATTTTCCGCTTGGCAGAGCCGATTACCTCCGCTCTTTCGTAAATTCGGGGATGTCTTTGAAATTATCTCTCAAATCCCTGTTTTTCCGCACCTGCTCCTGTTCCTCGTTCCCACTTTCAAAATCCTGGCTGCTCATGAACGCCCGGATATTCTTAAAGTTATCCCTGAGTTCTCGGGAGTCCTGCTTATTTTGCTCATCGTTTCTAAAATTATTCAACGTCATCACCTCTGACTTAAAGTATTCTCCTATTTTTAATTCCTATTCATGACTCCGAAGCTGACCGCACAATTTCTACTATAATATTTTACAATAGTTTTCATACATATCCGCTTTCATTACGGTCAGACTATAAGTAACGGAAAATTTAATCCGGCTGAAGCCGGTGAATTTCCGTATGGAGGTGGAAAAATGGCTGACAATAATTTCGATTTAGGAAACATGAAATCGAGAGACGTGGGAAATCTGATTTCAAAACAGCTTGTGGAGCTCGGAAAAGAAGAGGTGCAGCGTGATTCGCCGAACGGATATGTGGATTACGGTAATCTGCCGTCCAGAGCCCTGCCGGAACTGGGGAAGCAGGTTGTTGCAAATGAAATCGAACAGAACGGGCCGCTTTAGAATAATAAATTCAAGAGAGCGGCCCTCTCTTTTTTTGTTCAAAAAATTCGGGCAAATACAAAAAAACGTCAAATAACGACAAGTAACGGCAAATCTTCTGACGATATGCAAATAATTTTGCATGAAAAAAATATGTTATTCTTTCTTCAAACGGTTCAGATTATAGGCATTTGGCTCGAAAGGGAACAATATATTCGCCGGGTATTGATTTTTCATGATTGAATGATATAATTTAATTGAATTTACAGAATACTTCGTAAAAACTGCGTATTTTTTACAGTCGTAACTTTTAAGTTGTATTTTGAGTACCGGGGGTGATTGATCCGACACTAATTGAACAGGCGACGGATCCATTAAGGATCAAGAAGTAACCGCCCGTCAACGGGTAACTGCTATTTAGTGTAACTAATTTTTAGGTAAGGAGAGAATTATTATGAGTACAGAAAAACATGGGGACGATACCAAACTAAACCGTGGTATAAGAGCCAGACAGCTCAGCATGATCGCCATCGGCGGAGCAATTGGAACAGGGTTATTCTTTGCCAGCGGCAGCGCGATTGCAAGCTCCGGCCCAGGAGGTGCGCTGATTGCCTATGCATTAATGGGTATTATTGTATTTTTTATGATGACATCTCTTGGAGAAATGGCCACCCAGCTTCCATTAGTAGGCTCCTTTGAGGCATATGCCAACAGATTTATCGATCCGGCTTTCGGTTTCGCCGTAGGTTGGAACTATTGGTTCTCCTGGTCAATCACAGTTGCTGCCGAATTCGTAGCGGCTGGTTTGATCTTCAAATTCTGGATTCCGGATGTCCCGGTAACCTTAGTCGCAATGTGTTCGTTTGTATTACTGATGGGGTTGAACCTGATTTCCACGAAGTCCTATGCGGAAGCGGAATACTGGTTTGCAGGAATCAAAGTAATCGCTGTCATTGTCTTCCTGATCGTGGGCGTTCTTATCATCGCCGGCATCCTTGGGGATCACACGGTAGGATTCCAGAACTGGGTGTTAGATGACGGTCCTGGCAGAAAGGCTCCTTTCGTAGGCGGCTTTGCAGCAATGATGAGCGTTTTCGTAGTAGCGGGATTCTCCTTCCAGGGAACTGAGATCGTAGGTCTTGCTGCTGCTGAGGCTGCAGATCCGGAAAAGATGGTTCCGAAAGCGATCAATTCAGTATTCTGGAGAATATTGATCTTCTACATAGGAGCTATTTTCGTAATCGGTACCCTCATTCCATTCACAGAACCGGATCTTCTGAACGGAAGCCCTGAGAACGTTGCGGCGTCACCGTTTGTTCTGGTCCTTCGGAATGTGGGCCTGGCATCGGCGGCTTCTATTCTGAACGCGGTTATTCTTACTTCCGTACTGTCCTGCGGTAACTCGGGCCTGTACACTTCCTCCAGAATGCTCCATGCAATGTCTCTCAGAGGAAACGCGCCGAAGTTCTTCGCTATCACCAACTCAAGAGGCGTTCCTTATCGCGCAGTATGGGCAACTGGTTCTATCGCAGCCCTCTCCTTCTTTGCTTCATTTGTAGGCGAAGGAAAAGTATATATGATACTTTATAATGCGTCGGCACTGAGCGGATTCTTTATCTGGCTTGGTATCGCGATCTGCCACTACAGATTCAGAAAAGCCTGGATCGCACAGGGCCATTCTGTTTCAGAGCTGAAATATAAAGGAAAGTTCTATCCTGTGGCTCCGATCGTTGCGATGGTAGGAATCACGATCATCCTGTTCTTCTCCAATATGTGGGTATTCGAAGACTTCACCTGGTTTGATTTCATTTCGAACTATCTGCTGATTCCGGTCTTCCCGGCCCTGATCATTGGATATAAGATCAAGAAAAAGTCGAAGCTCGTTCCTTTAACGGAATGCGACTTCACTATTCCGGATGAGACCAGAGAAGAAAAATTCTAAAATAATCCTAAAATGTACTTGAGGACAGCGGACAATTTTGTTCGCTGTCTTTTTTCTTCCGTCTGCGGTCTTGTATCTTCCATCTGCAGCCTTGTATCTTCCATCTGCACCCTTGTCTCTTCTGTCTGCGGCCTTGTATCTTCTGTCTGAGGTTTTGCCTCTTTCGACTGCGGTCTTTCATCCTGGGATTCCGGCGGCAATTCTTCGGGCAGCATGGACGCCATGACGATGCTTGCCATAATCAGGCCGGAGCCGACCAGTCCCCTTGCAGACAGCGTTTCTCCCAGCAGGAAATAGGATGCCGCCGCCGTGAAAATCGGCTCGGAGCAGAAAGCGATCGCCACGTAATTGGCCGGAACCTTTTTGAGGGCGAGGTTCTGAAGCAGGTAGGCGATGCAGGTGCAGCCTATGGCGAGATATAGGATTACGCCCCAGCCTACGGGCGGTATGGTTCCGAAGCTTGGAATATCTTCAAAGATCAGCGAGAATACGGTGCAGAACAAACCTGTAAAACCTGTCTGCATTACCGATACCGTGATGGGATCGTTATCCTTCAAATATTTTGAGCTGAAGACCAGCATGCCGGCGCCTGCCAGGGCACAGGACAATGCCAGGAATTCTCCGATTCCGAAGGAAAAGCCGCCTCCCTCGCTGCAGAGCAGATAAAGCCCCCCTGTGACGACGGCGATGGGGAACGCATGCTTGCGGTCTATTTTCGTTTTCAGCACGAAATAGGAAAGAAACGGTGTAAAGAGAACCGCCATGGACATCAAAAACCCCGTGTTGGTGGCAGTCGTATACATCAGCGCAAATGCGCAGGCGATGAAAGAGGCTGCCGTGAAAGCTGAAATAATCAGATAGGGAACGATCTGCGCTCTCGTCATATTTGCCATGACCCTCTTTCCGAAGAAGAGGAAAAATATCAGAAAGGCCAGCAGATAGCGTACGGAGAGACAGAACAGAGGCGGAATCACATCCAGTCCGATCTTCATGATGGGATTGCCGACGCCCCAAAATAAGCACTGCACCAGCAGCAGCGCGCCGTAAAATATTGTGTTTTTTCTGTTCATCCTGTACCTGCCTTCCATCGCCAGTCATCGAAGGAATCTCTCCCCTCATCCATAATTGCATTGAATCGTTTCCTATATTATAATAATATATCCTCAGATATAAGTAAAACGAGACTTTTCTATATCAATTTAAAGAATTTCTTTTATGGAGACGGTTATGGGAAATCAAAAATATGAAACCTTTATGAAAACCGCCGAACTCGGCAGCTTCAAAAAAGCGGCGGAAGCCCTGGGATATACCCAGGCCGGGGTCAGCTATATCCTGAACACGCTGGAAGACGAGCTGGGGGTGCCTCTCTTTATCCGGGATTACGGGGGAGCCCGCCTCACCTCCGACGGAAGACAGATCCTTCCATGGATTCGTGACGTCTGCAACAGCGAACGGCGGCTGCAGGTGAAGCTGAATGAGTTGAAAAGTCTGGAATCGGGCACGATCCGGGTGGCCGCTTTCACCAGCGTATCCATTCATTGGCTTCCGGGCATGATTCAGTCTTTTCTAAAGGATCATCCAAAGGTAGAATTTGATTTGCGGTGGTCCGACGATATTGACGAGCTTGAACGCTTGATTTGGCGGGGAGATGTGGAC
>CAMJRV010000221.1 GCA_946408315.1 uncultured Bacillota bacterium
TTCATATCCTTTCCCAGGACGATAAGGAAGCCTTTGCTCTGGCGGAAGCGATTCTGGACGCCAAGAAGAATATGAAATACTGTTCCGTGTGCGGCAACCTGACCGACGTGGACCCGTGCAGCATCTGCACGGATCCTGCCAGAGACCAGAGCGTCATCTGCGTTGTGGAAAGTCCGAGGGATGTAAGCGCTATGGAGCGGATCAGGGAATTTCAGGGGCTGTATCACGTGCTGCACGGCGCCATCTCGCCGATGGACGGGATCGGGCCGGACGACATCAATCTGAAACAACTCATCGTGCGGCTTCAGCAGAACGATGTCAAGGAAGTGATTTTGGCGACCAATCCCAATATCGAAGGAGAGGCGACTGCCATGTACACGGCCAGGCTCATCAAGCCCGCCGGGATCAAAGTGACGAGGATCGCCCACGGCGTGCCGGTGGGAGGCGACCTCGAATATGCAGATGAGATCACGCTCTCTAAGGCCATGGAAGGCAGAAGAGAATTATAGACGATAAAAATGCGTCCCCTTGGAAACCGCCGTTTTTTACATGCTTCGCATAAAAACGGTAATAGGTTTTACGGTTTCTACGGGGACGCATTTTTTATCGTTTCTTTTTCATATGTATGAAAAAAACAAAGACCTACCAGTGTAGGTCTTTGTTTTTTGCTGTCTTAAGTAAGTAAATATATTTCGTTTTCGCAGCCATCACATCATAAATGGCGTGGTCTACCAGATCCGGATCGGTTACTTCGTGAAACATCGACTCCGCTCTTTGCCAGTCGGAATGGGCTGCTTTGATCGAGCTGATGAGTTTTTCGTCTTCAGTCTCAGGATATGGGACATTCAGAACCTGATGGTATAGCTTATTTGCCGTGTTAGCAATCCCGTTGAATGGCACCGCCATGGATCTCACATCCTTTCGTCAAGTTCTCAATTCTATTCTATTCAGAAAAAACATAAATTATACAATGGGGGTGTAAATAAAATGGAAATGAGTACGGAAATCGGGATTTTGCTTGCGTATGCCCTTGGTATTTTTGCCCTTTATGTGGTGGGATATATGTTTCTGGTTCCGATCAAAATCCTGCTTCGGCTGGTGATTAACAGCGTTGCCGGGGCGATTGCCATCCTGGCGACCAACTGGATCGGCGCCTACTGGGGGGTTCATATTTCCCTGAATGTCCTTTCTGCGGTTCTCGTAGGAATTTTGGGAGTGCCGGGTGCAATTCTCCTGGCGGTGTATCACGCCGTCGGTTTGTAGCGGCCGGCTGGCGCAGGACGGCGGGGAGGAACCGGCCATAGGCGGCCGGCAACCCCCTGCCGTAAATGGAAAAATTCAATCCCGCTGCGGGCAGCCAATATGCAATATCAAAATTGAGAAGAAAGAGGGTCGTTGTTATTAAAAATAAGACTGAGCTGTCGTCAATATAAGAATGAAGTCAGAATGGAGAAATTTGGGACGAGCTTCGGCGTTCAAATAAAGCAGTATTCTGAAAATTAGAAATTTACAGTCTTGTATTGCCTCATTTGGCATAAAACTTGAAATAATCTTACTATTGTGCGGCAGCATCCGCCGAAAAAGAATGGCAAAGTTCTCGGACAGATGCGAAAGCGGAATCTAATCATAGTTTTATGTGAGAAAAAAGGAGGCAAAAATCAATGACAGAACAAGGAAGAGATGTTACGAAGAGTGAACGTACTCTGAGCCGCGGAATCATGCCCTGGCATGTATCCCTGATCGCCTTGGGCGGAATTATCGGTTCCTGCTATTTCCTGGGACTGGGTCTGACCTACTCTCAGATGGGCCCCGGTGCGGTACTTGTGGCATATGCGGTGGCCGGTCTTACCATTTATGGCGTAATGCAGTCTTTTGCGGAATTGCTTGTCAATATTCCGAGAAGAGGCTCGTTTGTATCGTATACCAGAGAGTTTATGGGAGATACGGCTTCCGCCGGAATCGGCTGGGCATTCTGGGCCAACTGGGTCGCTTACGTACCTTCGGAAGCGCTCGCTTCCGCAGTATTTATGAATTATTTCATTACTCTGCCCTTTGAAAATCCTGCGTGGAGTACCTTTGTCTGGGGTATCGCAGCACTGGCGCTTCTGACCGCAGTAAACCTTTACCATGTAAAGTGGTTCGGTCATATCGAATCAGTCCTGGCAATTATTAAAATTTTGGCAATTGTTGTTTTTGTTATCTGTGCCATCGGTATCTGGCTTGGTCTTGTTGGAGGAAATCTTCATCCGTATACAAATGGAGCAGGATTTATCGGATCACAGGTCATCCTGGGCGGAGAAGGCTCTGTGATGGAGAAACTGTTCCCTGCCGGCGGTATGGTTGTCATCACCTATATGATCTGGACTCTCGTAAATTTCCAGGGCTCTGAAATTGTCGGCCTCTCCGCTGCGGAAACCCAGGACCCGGCGACCAACGTTCCGCTGGCCTGCAGAAGAGTCGCATTCCGGATCATCCTGATCTACCTGATCCCTGTTTTTCTCCTGACGCTGGTCGTTCCCTATGCGGAAGCCGGTCTGGACGAATCCATCTTTGCGGCGACGTTAGGCGCTTACGGCCTGCGCTGGGCTGCTGGTATGTTTACCATCGTAACCCTCGTCGCGGCTTTCAGCTGTGCGAATTCCGGATTATACGGAACTGTCCGCGCTCTGTACGGACTCTCCGTGGAAGGTATGGCGCCGAAATTCCTGTCAAACCTGAACCGTTTCAATACGCCTCAGAATGCCACAATCTTTACGATCGTTCCGATCTGGCTCGTATTCCTCCTTGGTTTTGCTTCCGATGAACTCGGACTTTGGGGATCGGAAGGGCTTCCTCTCTACGCCAACCTACTCGGAATTTCCGGCTTTACCGGGACGCTGTGCTGGGTAGGCATCTGTATTTCTCAGGTCCTCTTCCGTAAAAAGCTGAAGGCAAGAGGATACAATCCGGACGAGATTCTGACCGTAAAGGCGAAATGGTATCCCGGACTTGCTTACTTTGCCATCCTGCTTCAGATCGGTGCGATGATTCTGCTCGTATTTGAAGACGGAGGACTGCCTGTCTTTGTAATATCCCTGATTGCGATCTTCCTGCCGATCCTTATTTATGGCGTGCAGAAGAAGCGGGGGAAGATCAGGTCCGTCGTCACCCTCGGTTCGGACGAAGTTACATTTGATGAAAAATATCCTGTAAGAAAATAGCATGCGTTGCCGGTATTGAAAACGGCGATGCGGCAAAGCAAACCGGCGCCTCCCATTTCTGTGGGAGGCGTCGCCATTTTCAGGGATATTACAGCAAGTCTGTAAGACGAATTAAGCAAAATTATCATTGAGTGTTTTCTGAAAATTTTATACAATTAATATACGGCTTTTTATGTGATAATTGCTAATTTATTAAAAGGAGGAAACATTAATGAGCGATGTTGAAAAGCGGTCATCAGCAGCAATGGATGTTGGTGAACACGGCTTGAAAAAACATGACATTAAAACTTCTACGGTAGTATTCATGATCTTCTGCCTTGTGGCGGCGGGTGCTTACGGCATCGAGGAAATGGTACCGTCGTCCGGTCCCGGCTTGACGCTTATCATGCTGATTGTGCTGCCCTTTGTATGGGGTTTGCCCTTCGGCCTTGTAGCATCTGAGCTGGGTTCCGTGCGTCCGCAGGAAGGCGGGTATTATAAGTGGGTACAGGAAGCTTTAGGAGAATTCTGGGGTTTTCAGGCTGGCTGGTGGAGGACCATTTCGATCTATATCGATAACACCCTTTACGTCATCCTGGCAGGCGGGTATATCGCATCCCAATGGGATATGAGTCCGGTCGCCGAGTTCGGAGTAAAAGCACTTATTATTCTGATCTTTACTTATATTAATATCCGAGGCGTCAAGGATGTGGGTATTGTCAGCTCGGTCCTTGCGGTTTTGGTCATCATTGCTTTTGCACTCGTTGCGATCTGCGGATTTACGAACTGGCAGCAGAATCCGTTTATCCCGTTTACGGCGGATGGAGATATTCTGGGCTTGTCCGGAATTGCTCCAAGCGAGTGGATCGCTTATATCGGCGCGGGAATTTCCATCGGTATGTGGATGTACTCCGGTTACGAATCCATGTCCACCGTTGCGGGAGAAGTGGAAAATCCTCAGGTCATTCCGAAAGCTACGCTGATTACGGTTCCGTTGATCATGTGTGTTTATATCTTCCCTACGATGGCAGGTCTTGCTTCCATGGGAAGATGGGATGAATGGGGAACAGAGGCCGGTACCGTCGGCTATTCCGATGTCGTCGCCACCTTCTGGGGACCGGCTTTCGGCGTATTCTTCGTCATCGTTGCCGTCTTGGCACAGTGCTCGATCTATAACACCTATATCGCATCGGGGTCCAGAGGATTTTTCGCCTTGGCGGACGACTATCTGGCTCCTCCGATTCTAGTGAAGTGTGATAAAAAACACGGTGTTCCGTACATTTCGGTATTGTCGGTTGCCGTCGTCAACCTGATTCTCTGCAACTTTGCTTTTGCGGAGGTTGTAATCGTAGACGTATTCCTGTTGGTATCCTCCTATGTCATGGTGTATATTTCCGCCCTGATCCTGAGAAAGAGAATTCCGGCGGAGGAATACAAATTCAAGATTCCGGGTGGGTACGGCTTCCTCTGCTTCATTTGCATCATGCCGATGGTCGTCGCCTTTATTTCCTTCTTCATCAACGGCACAGACTACTTTATCGGAGGAATGATGGGTATCGTATCCGGTCCTATCCTTTATTTCATCTGGAAGAAGATGTACGGCGGACTTGCCAAGAAGGATGCGGTGAAATTCCCTGTCAATGCAAAGACGGGTCTTGCCGTAGGCGACCTGAAGAGAATCGCAGGACTTTTCTACGGTCTGGCTGCGGTAGGAATGATTTCGATTCCGTGGCTCAGATGGTATGAAGGCGATTGGGGCGCAGAGTATTATCTGGAAGAATACGGCACCGGCTTCCTGTCCAACTATGAAGGCATGCTGAGCGGAATCCAGATTGCCGCAGCGGTCCTTGCCGTTCTCGCTGTGATCTGCACCATCCTCGCCATCAAGGTAGAGCCGAAAAAGACCAGGTAGTGACGGGCCGAAACCGGCGTGTCAGCGACAAGAGAACAAAATAACTTTTAAGCCGGACGGCTTCGATGATCCCATTGGAT
>CAMJRV010000222.1 GCA_946408315.1 uncultured Bacillota bacterium
CTATATCACCATCCACGTGCCCTTTATGGAAAATACCAAGGAGCTGATCAACGAAAAGAGATTCAGCATGATGAAGGACGGCGTATGCCTCCTGAACTTCTCCAGAGACCAGATCGTCAGCGAGGCGGACGTGATCAAAGCGCTGGAATCGGGCAAAGTAAGAAAATATGTGACGGACTTCCCGTCCGAAAACATCCTCTGCATCGACAAGGCCATCTGCATTCCTCACCTTGGGGCTTCTACAAAAGAATCGGAAGACAACTGCGCAAGAATGGCCGTAGACCAGCTGATGGACTATCTGGAAAACGGAAATATCACCAACTCGGTCAATTTCCCGAGCTGCACCCTCGGCATCTGCACATCACAGGCAAGAATCTGCGTGCTGAACAGGAACGTCCCTGCGATGCTGGGCAAGATCACAGGGATTCTGGCAGAGAAGAACATCAATATCAGCGACCTGAATAACCGGAGCAAAGGCGACCTGGCCTACACCCTCATCGATATCGATTCGGAAGTGGACGAGGCCGAGCTGAAAAAAGCGATGATGAGCATAAAAGGAATCATAGCGGTCAGGGTGATCCAGTAAGACCTGCAGGGATGCAGCTTCATTAAGATCTGGTTGTCTTTGACTCTTCCCACACGACATTTACCTGAATTCCGATGACCAGAATGTAGCCGAGAATATAGAACCAGAACAGCAGCGCCACGATGGCGGCAAGGCTTCCGTAAAGAAGGTCGTAGTTGGCAAAGACGGAGGCGTAGAAGGAGTAGACCCATGTTGCCAGCAGCATGCCGGCGGAAGCCACAATGCTGCCTGGCAATATTTTTTTGAAAGGAAGCCGCTCCGAGGGAAGCACATAGTAGTTGTAGCTTATCATCAGGAAGTACAGCGCCAGCGCCATCGGCCACCGAAGGACGAACCATACGTTGTCAAAGGTATAGTTCAGGTTCAGGAACTTTTTGACATAGAGCGTAACGGCATAGATGATCATTTCACCGTAGACCATGATGAGAAGGCTGAACACGATCGTGAACAGGGTGATCAGGATCGTCCTGACCGCCCGCAGCCTTTCCCGGAACCAGCTCCTGCCTCCGGAAGGGTGGCCTGTGAAGGAGTAGTTTGAAATCCGCATCATGGAGTATTGGGCCTTGGACGCCGCCCACAGAGCAAACACAAGAAATGCGACGCTGATCGCCCCCGACGGCGTATACGTCAGATATTGGGAAAGATTCGCATAGATTTCGGGGGAAACATACTGGCTGAGCAGGTCCCGGATCACGTTCATGGAGATGGAGAAGACCCCCAGCAGCTCTCCCAGAATAATTGCGATCGGTACCATGGACAGCAGGAAAAAGAATGCCAGTTCTGCCGCAACCCCCTGAAAATACGGATCCGCCATTCTTTTTATGATCATCAACGTCATATTCAGCAAACTTCTTTTCTTCATCTTCTTTTTTCGATTTCCCTTTCAATCATCTCTAACCCCGAAAATGGCAGCTCAGGCCTCCGATAGTTTCCGCTTCAAATTCATCAGTGCGGCGGCACGGTGGCTGATGCGATTTTTCTCTTCTCCCGACAGCTCCGCAAAGGTGCGGTCAAATCCGTTCGGAACGAACAAGGGATCATACCCAAAGCCGTTATTTCCCCTCGGCTGATATATAATATGCCCTTCGCACTCACCTCTTGCGACAATTTTCCTGCCGTCGGGATAAACCATGGTAATCACCGATACAAATCGAGCGGTGCGGTTTTCCGGCTCCACATCGGCAAGCAGCTTCAGGAGCTTTTCATTGTTCGCCAGGTCGTTGCCGTCCTCCCCGGCAAACCGGGCGGAGATCACCCCGGGAGCTCCTCCCAGCGCGTCCACCATCAAGCCGGAATCGTCGGCAATCGTGATTTCGCCGCACAGCTCCATGATCTCCCTGGCCTTTTTCTCCGAATTTTCCTCGAACGTAGCCCCGTCCTCTTCGACCTCCACGTCGGGAACTCCGGCGTCGTCTCTCGATACGACCTCCATGCCGAACTCCCTGGTGATCGCCTGTATTTCGTCAATCTTATGCTTGTTCTTCGTCGCCGCTATAATACGCATGTTTCCCTCCTATCATTCCAGTTTGCCCAGAATTTCTTTCTGTATTTCATTCAGCTCCCTGCAGCCTTTTGCGGCAAGGGCAAGCATCTGCTGAAGCTGCTCGGGCCCAAACGGCGCATCCTCGCCCGTTCCCTGCACCTCGATATATTCGCCCCGATCCGTCATGACGACGTTCATATCGACCTTGGCGGTGGAGTCTTCCGTGTAGGGCAGGTCGAGGACGGCTTCTTCCCCCGATTCATCGGCAAGAATCCCCACGCTGATAGCGGAAACGAAACTTTTCACAGGAATCGTTTCGATCATCTCCCTCTCCTTCATCCATTTCATGGCCTCAACCATCGCGATAAACGCTCCGGTGATGGATGCGGTGCGCGTTCCGCCGTCGGCCTGAATCACGTCGCAGTCGATCCAGATGGACCGCTCGCCCAGCAGTTCCAGATCCGTTACCGAACGGAGAGACCTGCCGATCAGCCTTTGGATTTCCATGGTTCTCCCGTCGATTTTACCCCGGCTTGCGTCTCTCACCTTGCGGGACGCGGTAGAACGAGGAAGCATGCCGTACTCCGCCGTAACCCAGCCTTTTCCCGTCCCCTTCAGATGCTGGGCGGTCTTCTCCTCTACGGAAGCGGTGCAGATGACCTTCGTATCACCCATTTCGATCAGGACGGAACCCTCCGCATGTTTCAGATAATGATTCGTTATTTTTATCGGTCTTAATTCGTCCGGTTTTCTGTTGTCTGTTCGTTTCATCAAATACTCCTTAACCAAAGAAGAACTCTTACGAGTTCTTCATCATTACGCTCTCAATTACATCGGCCACATCCTCGCAGGCGTCGCAGCAGATCTCCATGTAGTGGAGGGTCCTGCCCCAGCCGTATACCTCCAGCGGATCCTTGCCGCTCACGTACAGGTTGCGGGTCGCCTTGGTGAACAGCTCGTCGCCCTCTTCCTCCATCCTGTTGATCTCAACGATGAGGTTGTGCAGCGTCTGAGATTTTCTGAAGTTGTGAAACTCATTCAGCGCTTCTCTCAGTGCTTCGCAGCATTTCACGATGATGCCCGCCATCCGCAGGGCGTCTTCCCGCATGGTCCTGATATTGAACATGTACATGCGCATCAGGACGTCCTCGACATTATCCGTCACGTTATCAATGGCGTCGGCCATTGCAACGATGTCTTCCCGCTCAATCGGTGTGATAAACTCCTTTGCCAGTTTTTTCATCATGATATGACGTTCCACGTCTCCGGCATGCTCGATATTATGCATGAGCTTCATCTTCTCTTCCAGCTCATCCGGATTATAGTTGTGCATGATTTCGCTCAGCAGTTTTGCAGCTTCACAGGAATAGTTGACCAGTTCCACAAAAGTGCTGAAGTAATTATCATCTTTTTTGATTGCCATTTTAAATCTTCTCCTTATTAATAACTTACTCCGATTTTGGTGAGTAAGGGTTTTATGCTAAAATATCTTCATAAAAATCAACGCCATGATAAACCCGATCGCTCCACAGCCCGGGAAGGTCAGAATCCATGCGGATATCATATTCTTTACGACGCCCCAGTTGACCGAGGAAAGTCTTTTGGCCGCGCCGACGCCCATAATCGAGGTCGTTTTCGTGTGTGTCGTGCTGACCGGCAGACCGAAGATCGATGCGACAAACAGGCATAAAACCGCCGCCAGATCCGCGGAAAAACCCTGGTATTTTTCAAGCTTGACCATGTCCATTCCGACGGACTTTATGATCCGGTAGCCTCCGATGGAGGTGCCGAGGGCCATTACGACAGAACAGAGAACCATCATCCAGATCGGGATCTGAAATTCCGTCACGTTGCTCTGTCCGTTGGCTAAAAATATGCCGAGCATGAAAACTCCCATAAACTTCTGGCCGTCCTGAGCGCCGTGCATGAAAGCCATTCCTGCCGCCCCTGCAACCTGGGCATTTTTGAATATATGATAGGATTTCCTCCTGTCAAGACCCCGAAAAAGCTGCTCGACCCCTTTGACAACGATCCAGCCCATGCCGAAGCCCATGGCGGTAGAGAGCACCAGTCCATAGATTACCTTGATCCACTGTTCCGGATTGATGCCGGCCAAGCCTCCCTGCAATGCGATGGCCGCTCCCGAAAGCCCCGCGATCAGCGCATGACTTTCACTTGTGGGGATTCCAAACCACCAGGCCGCTGTCGCCCAGAGTACGATCGCGAACATTGCCGCACAGAGTGCGACCAGAGCGTCTCCCGAATTTCCTCCAAAGTCTACCATTTTATATATCGTCATCGCCACGGTGGCATTGAGCATCGTCATGACCAGCACGCCAAAGAAATTAAATATGGCCGCCATGATGATCGCAGCGCGAGGTCCCATCGAACGAGTGGAAACGCAAGTAGCAATCGCGTTCGGCGCATCCGTCCACCCATTGACCATAATTACGCCTAGAGTCAGCAGCACCGTTACCACGAGCGCCGGGTTTGTTAACAATTGATTTAGAAAGTCACCGAGTAATAATGTCATTCTTTGCCTCCTTTTCAAACGTTATTATCATAACATTTTTATAGTCTCATTACAATAATAATTGTTGCCCTCCATTGGCAAGGTGCAACGCGGTTTGCAAAGATAAAATCGTCTGTCAGAGCATATCTTAAGGAAACAGAAAGGCCCCGCAGGCGCGAGGCTTCCTTTTGCGGCGTTTCCGCTGATTTTCGACTGTTCCGTTTCGTGATTTCCTACCGATTGGTATTGGGGCCCAAACCTTCTTTTTTGGAATTGTGTCCCAGATTCTGCTTTTCGTATGTGCCCGGCACCGGTCCGTCCTTTTCTGCTTTGGAAGATTTCCGGCCGGCGGATTGATTCTTTTTCTTCATAAAAATAATCACCTCGGGCTTATCATTCCCGTTTTTTCAGATACGATTCCACCTGCTCTTTATTTTTTACGCCGCCCACAGCGCCTACCGCTTCTGTCGAAGCCGCCGCCACGGCATTGGCAAACCGTCCGCAATCTTTCAACTCCATCCCGTCAAGCACGGCGGAGATAAAGCCCGCCGCAAAGTTGTCGCCCGCTCCCGTCGTGTCGACGACGTCTG